>NZ_LMOM01000028.1 GCF_001424185.1 Deinococcus sp. Leaf326
CGCAGACCACGGTCGCGCATCAGGCGGGCGACCCGCTTGCGGGACACCCGCTGCCCCTGAGCCTGCAACTCCGCATGAATGCGTGGTGCTCCATACCGTCCTTTGCWGCGCTGGTGAATGTCCTGGATGCGCTGCTSSAGCAGCGCATCCTGCTGCGTGCGCGTTGAGATGGGCCTTCTTCGCCAGCTGTGGTACCCRCTCACCGACACCTCCAGCACCCGGCACAGCACGTCCAGGCGGTACTGGGGGCGGTGAGCATTGATGAACTGATACCTCAGCGCAGGGTTTCCTTGGCGAAGAAGGCCGTCGCTTTTTTCAGGAACGCTCCTGACGCAGGATCTCGTTTTCCTTGCGGAGCCGCTGAATCTCCTGCTGYTCGGGGCTCAGGGCCTGACGGCCCTGTCCTGGGAACGCGGTTTCCCCGTTGRTCTGCTGCGCGTTCCGCCATTTTCGCAGCAAGGAGACACGGATGCCCAGGTCGCGGGCGGTGCCGGAGAGATTGCCGCTGGTGCGSGCGARCTGCACAGCATCTCGTTTGAACTCAGCGGTATGGATTCTGCGGGTCGTCATGAGGGTGCCTCCTATCGTGGGGGCTTATCTCCATCTGCGCAAAATCGGGTCAACCTCAGTCCGCTGCACAGCATCTCGTTTGAACTCAGCGGTATGGATTCTGCGGGTCGTCATGAGGGTGCCTCCTATCGTGGGGGCTTATCTCCATCTGCGCAAAATCGGGTCAACCTCACCCTGTAACTATGCCCTCTATGTACAGAGTCACCATTACCGCGCAGGACGACACGGTCACTCTGGACTGAACACACTCGACCGAGCTCGCCGCACGCTTGACCTTCGATACGGCGGTGACCTACCCCGGGAACACCATCACATTGATACACGGCACCGTGGAACTGAGGCGTCGGCAGTTGCCTGGCAGCCTACCGGGCGTATGGGGCGCCGCTGGGTCTGGACCTCGCGGGGAATCCGAAGCTCGCGTTGCAACTCCCGGTCGCTGCCCTGATCGCCGCCGCGTTCTGGAATGACCGGGGCCTGAACAGCCGGGCGGATGCGGGCGACCTGATCGCGGTGACGCAGGCTATCAACGGTGGACAGAACGGCGCGGCTGATCGTCTCGCGCGCTACCGCAACATCATCGGCACGTTGCGCGATCAGGCGGCCGCGCTGAAGACTCGGAACGAGCTCGTGCACCGCAGTTGCCGGCAGCACGGCTCCTCGTGAACGGCGTCGAGGTGAACCCGGACGCGGCGACGATCAAAGGCGACATCATCACGCTGGCCAGTGGCGTGCACCGAATCACGAAGCAGTCGCGCGTCGGCGAGAAGCTCTCTGTCCAAACCGGCTGAGGCCGCTCAGCCTCCGGAGACACCTGGTGCCCGGTTGCGGCGCGTGATCATTCCCGGAACGACAGGCGGCCTCTCCACCCTCGTCCCTGGGGTGCAGGGGTTCTACCTTCTCCTCATCCTGTTCGCCCACTCCTACTTCACCGGGCGACCATTGCCCGGGGCGTTCGGTGAGTTGCTCGCCAGGTGCATCGCCATGATGGGCGTGCACCAGATCCGGGGGAGCCTCGCCGATCGAGCGAACGCACAGAACGGATTGGGTCCGGTCCCGGTCGACCCGAGTGACCCGGCGCAGGGCACACCAGCTGCAGCGACACCGGGTCGCCTCCCCGATCCGCGACCGACCGCCGAGTGACCTTCAGTGATCAAGGGCTGGTCATCCATCCTGTTCGTCCAGCGCAATCGCACCTTGAACAGTGAGACATGGACAAGGGGGAGTGGCTCGTTGGAACCATGACCGCGCAGAAGTTCGCCGAACACCTGGAGCATCTTCGAGAGTTGAGTTACCAGGCGCAGGAGCAGCGGCTCCAATTTTTATCCTGGTGCGTCGAGCAACAAGCGATCCTTGACGAGCAGGAGTGGCGTCGCAAGCACCCCAAGCTCTGAGCGCTGTCCTTTCTTCCGGCCCTGCCCACGTGGCGGGGCCGCGCCCATTTCAGGAGACCTCCATGACCATTGATCCCCGCATCGCCGAGATCCTCCGCACGCGCCGTGAGCAGGGTGTCGTCATCGAACAGACGGTACAGGTCCCTCGCAAGAGCACCGGCGCGACACCGAGCTGGGTGCCCAATGGAACCTTCGGCAGCGCCCCCCTCCAGGTGCCTGCTCTCAACACGACCACCGAGGTCACGCCCCTCGACGACGTCGCCCTGGCGGAGCGCCTGGCCCTCATCCTGCCGGCAGCCGACAGCCTGATTCGCAAGACTGTGGCGGCCGTGCGGAACGACGGCAAGCTGACGTGGATGGAGGCCCTCACGCTGGCGCCTGAGCTGCGCAACATCGTGTCGGAAGTCGTGGGCCAGGTGGTGCCGGAAATCAAGGGGACGAGTGCCCGCGAGCTGGTGATCCTGGTCCTCGCTTAACTGCTGCAGTACGTCGCCCCTCCCTGCCGACGCCTCTGCAAGGGTGGCTCACGGCCCAAATGTTGCGCACGCTCGTCGCCACACTGCAGAGCGCGTACGAGACCTGGGTCAAACCCAAGTTGAAGACTAGGAGCTCCGCCTTCGCCACCTCACGGTGACCTAAGCTGAGGTGCTCGTCTTGCGCTGCGTTGCCCTGATGAACAAGGCCCCACCTCTCTCCTTCGCTGCGTGCCGGGAGAGAGGTGGGGCCTTTTTGGTTGCTCCCCTTCCATCGCCCGTGCTGAGCCCTGCCTCGGCCCGACCGTCTAGGCTTTGTTCAAGTAAATGAGATAGGGAGTGAGGAACCACCTCTCCCCTCCCCTACCGATGCTCAGCCTTCTCTCCGTCTTCCGAACTCTTATGTTCCCTTGTGAATAGCATCTGAACTGATGCCGCGCGTGCAGGAAGACTTCTCGCCTTTCCCTCCGATCTTGCTGCCCCAGGTGCGCCGGATCTACCCCACCGCGGTCAGGGTGATCATCCACTCCCAGCTGGTGCACGATCCGGTCTGGCAGCTCCACCACACCTCCACGACGTGCGCGGCCTTCGACGAGCAGGGACGCACGCTCCTCCCCGTGCGGCCGGAGGAGATGCCGGGCTTATGCGAGCTGATCCACGAGCACTGTGGGGGTGGCCTGCAGGTGCTCGACATTGTCGCTTGATGTCTGGCCCCTTCGGGGGCCTTCTGTGCGTATGCCTGAGCAACTCAAGCCCCACTACCTCCCCCTGGACACCTTCCTCCTCGACCTGCTCCGCCAGCACCTGCCCGCAGGGAGCAATCTGTTGCACGCGAATCACCTGCGCAAGACGGTCGGCGACCAGATGACTCACCAGGTGCGGGCGGAGATCCGTCTGCCGACCGGTGAGGAACAGACCGGCCTGCTGGTGGCCACGACAGCCGGTGTCCCGGAGAGCGCGGACGTGCGCGTCATCTGGACGCTGCCCACCTGGTCCCGACAAGCACAGGGGTAAGCACGCGCCGTGTTTCGGGAAGGCCCTGCCCTCAGGGCCTCTCCCAGCCGCTGCCCGCTCCGTCAAGCTGAAGGCGCGTTGGCTTCGTGTCTCAGGAAGGGGGCTCTTCCCTTTCAGCTCTGGCCCCCGAGACTCGGGGGCCAGCTGCGGGGATGCGGTACCTCGTTCCTACGGCTAGTGATATCGATGCGTTCCAGGCGCACCCGCACATTGGGGTCATGACTCAACCCCGTACGGGCCTGGGACGAGGCATCCGGAGCGGCCGGTCCTGGGCGTGTGATTGCGACGTCTTCGGGCCTTATGGGGTTGAATTGGGTCGGTATCTGAATCTGCTTGACCGGCTCGAACCCTATGCGCCCACCAGCCTCTTCGTGACGCTCCCAGACGTGCCCGGGGACGGTGGAGCTACCCTGGATTCTTGGGAAGAGCACCTGTTCGCTTTCGTGGGGCGGGGCTTCCCGTTGGCCTATGTCTTGCAGGATGGTTGCGAGGCCTGGCCCTTTCCTGAAGGCTGTGAGGCCGTGTTTCTGGGCGGCACAGATGCTTGGCGGGAGGCTCACGCGGCAACCCTGCTCGCACGTGCAGCGCGCCAGGGGCTCTACGTGCACGTCGGCCGGGTGAACTCTGCCCGACGCTGCCGTGCCCTGGCCCCCCTGGGCGCAGACAGCGTGGACGGGACCTGGCTGGCCTGGCGGTCTGAAGGCTTGGAGAAGGCGCTGGGCACGCTCGGACACTGGCTGGACGGTGCGCAGCCGCTCCTCAAGCTTGTCGGATAAAGCTCTGGCCCCCGGTGGGGGCCACGGTGCGGGCATGATCGATTCCAGACGCGTGTTCTCGATGTCCTGCGACCTGTTTCCCAGCCTGGGGACGAAAGGGATGGTCAACATGCCTTCCACCTGCCGGAGCCTGCTCGATCCGAACGGGATGGCCATGCGTCGGGTGCCCTGGGGGGCCTTGACGGCCGCATGTCAGGTGCTGCTCGGCTCAGTGCAGGCGCATCAGGAGGGGCAGACCCTCACCCTGGAGTGTCAAGACAAGCACGGTGGGCGACAGGTGATTCGCGTCGAGCAGGGACAGAGCAACTTCTCGTGGGTGAACGCCGGGACGACGGTTCGGCCGTACCTGTTGATTCTCGGCGAGGCCTTGATCTTTGGGAAACACCCGGAGTTGCAGGAGCGCTGGCAAGGCCTGCTGGAGACGATGAAGGACGTCCGCCTGCCGCTCGCCAGGATACAGTTGAGCAACCTGAGCGCCCAGGAGCCGGTTAAGGACGCCATGTGCAAGGTGCTCGACACGCTCTACACCGTGGGGAAGCTTGAGGGGGCCTACCGGGTGGAGAGCGAAGCGGCCCTCCCTGCGCCGGCACGCTATGAGCACACGCCACTCCTGTGGGGTGGGACGGTCAAGCGGGCGGCCGCCGATCCCCTCTCTCCCGAAAGCGTGCTGGCTCGCCGGGTGGGCCGGGGCGTCCGGGCGTTGCTCTGTGGGCCGACCGGGTGTGGGAAGACCGAACTGGACAAGCGCGTGGCCCTCCAGACGGGCGCGCGCCTGGTGAGCATCAAGGGGCGGCCAGGCCTGGAAGACCGGGACATGATCGGGTTCATCTCCCCCACCGTGCAGGGACCACAATGGATGGATGGGCCGCTCGCCCGGGCGTGGCGGCTCGCGCAGGGAGGCGAGCGGGTGGTGCTGCTGGTGGACGAGCTGCTGCGCCTGGATGCCTATCACCGCAACGTCCTGATTGGGGGACTGGATGATGTCAATGCCGAGGAGCTGGAAGCGTTGACGGGACAGGCGCATCCGGCGGGGCGGTACTACACGTTGGAGCTGCCCGGCGCCGGGGAGGTGTTGTACGCCTCGACGAGTCTGCTGTCGGTGATCTGCACGACGAACGTGGGGGGGAGCTATACGCAGAGTGGGGAGATCGACCCGGCCCTGCTGCGCCGGTTTCAGCGGACGTTGTTTCTGGAGTATCCGGAGGCGGCGGACATTCTGCCGGTGTATCGGCAGGCCTGCGCGCCGGCAGCGGAGGTGGCGTACAGCCTGGAGGTGGTCACGCGCTCGAGTACGACCGCAGATGGGCAGCTGCTAGAGCGGCCGATGAACATTGGCGTCACGCTGAATTACCTCGCGGAAGTGCAGGACCTGCTGGATATGGGGATGCTCCTGCGGGCCGCGCTGGAGGCCGCCTTACTGGTGACCGTGGTGCCGTTCTGCTGCGCGATGACCCAGGCGGGAACGCCGGACGAGGCAGGCATCAACATGCTCAAGGTCAAATTGCAGGCTGAATGCCAGCAGCGCAAAGTCGCTTAAACGTGCTGGGGACGCAACCGCGTCCCCAGCATCTTCTCTCATGTTGAAAGCTGTAAAAGTTTAAACTTTCTGCTAGAGTGTGACTATGACGCCAGTCAGCCCCCCCATTAAAGTTCGGGGGAAAGAAATACGCAAAGAACTGAGCCGTGTGCTGGTGCAGGTTGGTGATGGGCAACATGTGCTGATTACGCATCATGACCGACCTGTCGCAGCAATCATACCCATAGAAGACTATTACCGTCTTCCCCCACAACCCCAGGAGGGTGATATGCAAGTTATCAGTATCTACAATCAAGCGGGCGGGGCTGGAAAAACAACTGTCACCCGTGACCTTGGATACGCCTTGACGAATCGGGGTTACCGGGTCTTACTTATTGACTTGGACGCTCAGGCATCTCTTACGAGATGGCTGGGGTTATTGACTCCTACGCAAGATCAGCCTAAACCACCTGCAAGTCGGCTTGATCGTACCGTATTTAGTGTAATTAGCGATCCTGAAGCAGATCTGCCTACTCCACTTCGGGCATTTGGTATGGATGTTGTACCAGCGAACAGTAAACTTAGTGCCGGCGATGCTCTTCTATATGACGATAGGCAGAGAATGGACTATCTTAGAAGGGCAATACACAGCCTCAAAGGCAGGTACGATATTGTACTTTTAGATGCTCCTCCCGGTAGAACTTCAATGGCTCTGGCTGCTGTTGCTGCAAGTGATCATATGATCATACCAGTAAACGCCAGTAAAGCCTTGGAGAATATCAATAATGTTGCTGAAGTTTTAAGAGATGCCCGACTATATGCTCCAAATCTTAACGTACTGGCATTTGTTCCCCATTCTATAAATACCGCACAGAATCATGACAAGGATATCTTAAGGTATTTGAATGATGAACTATCTGCTCTAGCGCCAAGCACAACCCCGATAACTTTTAAAAATGTCCTCTATAAGGATGCCTCTATGGCTCAAGAGCCTATAGCTGTATTTGCACCAAAGCATAGTCCAAAGGCCGAATATGATGTTCTCGCTTCTGAAATTCTACAAATGCTCAATCTTGCGTCTAAGTTGGAGGCAGGAGTCTGATGCGTGGCACTCGTCCCAAGCTCAGTTTGGACTTCACATCTAGTGATCTTGTGTCGGGGTTAAAGAGTCCAAGCGTACTTCTGTTGTCTCCTCTGAAGATTCGAGTACGTGATGAATTTAATCCACGTGGACGGCACACAAATCAGGAAGAGGCATTTAGCGAGGATCGGCTCTTAGATTTAGGGGAAAGTCTGAGGCGGGATGGGGTACTTTCTCCTTTGCTGGTAAGTCAAGATGCCGAGGGGGAGTACTGGTTGATTGCAGGTGAACGGCGACTACGCGCCGCCCGTCTTGTCAACCTCAATGAAGTGCCTGTTATATTGAAAGATGAGCAAAATAGCTATCGTATTGCTCTGATAGAGAATCTACAGAGGGAAAATCTCAATGCTGTTGATGAAACATTTGGAGTTCTTCAACTTCTAGCGCAAGAAACTGGATTAGATCAAGATGAATTACCGGCAGCTCTGCGGCAGGCCGCTCGGAAGGATGCGGAAGATCCTCACGAACTTGGTAAGAAGCTACGAAGCTATGGAAATCATTCTTTAGACGCTTGGGCACGACATCGTCTCAATTTTTTGCGTTTATCATCACTAGAATTGGATGCCATTCGAAGTAGGCTTGCCCCTTGGCGCAATATTATTGAGCTTGTTCGTCTTCCTGAGGGAAATGACAGAAAACTTCTTTTGGATAAGATCACGCAAGATGCCTTATCTCTCAAACAGATTTCTGCTGAAGTAAATAGTATTCTTGGAAAAAAGACTGTTTCTCCGGAATTTAAGCAGCTATTCAAGGGTATCAACCCCGAGAGAGTGGCTGCTCTACCTGACGATAAGCGTGCCGAAGCACGCGCACTTCTCCAAAAGCTCCAAGAGATCCTGAGCTGAGGACGTGCGTCCTCAACTCCTCGCGGCTGAGGACGCACGTCCTCAAGACAGGTATGGCCCCCCAACTTCGGGGGGCCAAACTCGTTTATGACCCCTTCCGCGCACTGGTGGCAGGCCCCCCACATCCAGGACTGGAGCCGCCAGACTTGGCGCTACTACTCCTGGCGTCCCACCTACCAGCTCACCTTGACGACCAGTGAACCCACGGCCTACGTCAACATGAAGGCCAAGCAGGTCGTCTGCAATCCGGAGTACCCCTATCCCCCACTTCTGTACCGCAGTGGCGTGCGTGGGCTCCCCAGCGACATCCGCGCCTTCCATGTCGCTTACCTCGAAAGCTTGATCGCGCACGAGGCCGGCCACACCCATCACAGCGGAGACCTCCCCGCCGGTCTCCTTGGGCAGCTCGTCAACATCATCGAGGACGAACGCATGGAACGCCTTATGGCCCAGACGTTCCCTCAACTCCAGGCACTCTTCCACCTCGCCGCCGACGCTGATGCCGCACACAGCATCGCGGGCGGTGGAACCGGCGGTGACCTCATCCGGGGTTGCCTCCTCCATCGCTTCACCTGGCACCACCCTACTTGGGCCTATATCCCGGACCAGGCCGACGCCCATCCCTGGCCCCGCGTGTGCACCATCCTCGAAGATGCTTGGACCGCTCCAGACTTCGCGGACGTCATCACGGCCGCGCGCGACATTCTGAACATCCTTGGCCTCCCTGCGGACGCCCCCCGACGCGATGACCTTGCGCACCTCCTCGACGGCACGGGACAACAGGTCCTCTCCTCTGACGAACGGGCGCAAGAGGACCCCCAGGGTGCAGGCTCCGGCAAGGGGAACGGTGGTGGACGGCCCACGCGTCCCATACCGGAGCAGCTCCCCACCGCCACGACCCTGGAACTCAAAGCGCAACTCACCGGGCTCAGCCGACAACTTGCTGGTCTCCTCCAGGCCAAGGGTAAGCCCAGCCACGTGCAGCAGAGTCGGGACCGGGGCCGCTACCGGGCCGACCGTGCCCTCACCGGCAGCGAACGGTGCTTCGACCAGCGGGTGGGTGCTGAGAAGCTCACCGAAACCCATGTGCGCCTGGCCGTGGACATCAGCGGCAGCATGAAGGGCGACAACATGGACGCCGCACGGGAACTGACCTTCGCGTTGACCTATGCCGCCCAGCTTGCGGGCGTCCCGCTCATCGCCGTGGCCTTCGACGAACAGATCGTCCCCCTCGTGGACCCAGGGCAGCCGGGCGGCGACACGGCCCTGAACACGGTCGCCCAATTGCACGCCCGCGGGAGCACCGTCCTCTCCCCTGCCCTCGAAGCCCTTTGGCGGCCCGTCCTCCCGGGGCAAAGCCTGACCTTCGTGATCACGGATGGTGGGCTGTGCAGTGACGACTACCAGGACTGCCAGCGTCTCCGAGGCAAGCACAAGGGCATGATCATCCCCGTCCTCCTCGGAGACGCACCCCGGATTCAGGCGCAGTACGAAGCGGCGTTCGGGCGGTGCGTTGCTCTTCGGGATGGAGCGCACTTACTGACGTACTTCCCAAGTTTTCTGCGCGCCTTCCTAAAATGAGTGCTGGCCCCCGTGGTGGGGGCCACGCTGCCGTCATGACACCCTGGTCGACCCTGCTCCTCTTGATCTCGCAGACGGAGGCGCACCCACTCGCTCCTGCTCTAGCAGAGCACCTCCGCACGTCCTCAACGGACATCCAGGCGCTCGTGCAGGAAGCCTGGCAGGACGCCCGCCTGGCTCCTGATCCCCTGGCGAGGCGGTATGTCTTTGTCGAGGGGGTCCACCAACTCTTCGCGCCGCTCCCAGCCTCCGGCCCCGCAACGCATCTGGGCCATGGTCAGGCGCTCGCTCACTACGCCACTCGCCTGGAGCACGCGCCGCCCTGCCTGCACGAAGCCATCCGGGACATCACGACCTTCGGGCAGGAAATCAGCGTCACCCGTCGGCTCCAACGCGATGGAGTGCTCGCCTGTCTGGAGCGGGCGTGCTTTGATCTCGGCCGCGCCCTCAGGGGACAGGCCACGGTCCGGCGGTTGGAGCACCACCAGGTCACGCTGCTTGAACTCGCCTACGACCGCAATGAGACCGTCACGCCACTCCCGGTCGATACGACCCAAGCTGGGTGGGCGCAGCAGCTGGCCGTACGCTGAAGATCTGGCTCCCAGGTGGGGCCATCCCCGAGCATGACTGTTCCGCATGCCTGGTATCCCCGGTTCAACGGCTTCTTCCTCGCACAGGTCCAGCAGGGCCGTGAGGGTGAAGTGTCCTGTACTCTGACCTGCTCTGGAGAACCAGTCGGCACAGTCCGCTGGTCGCCGGGCTCCCCTCCGCACTTCGAACCCGAGGGCCTGAAGTGGGACCTGACGTTCTGGGTGGCGCTCAGGCTGCGGGCGGAGGACGCGGACGGTCGACTGCTCCTGGGTGAGATGCTGGACTGCTGGCAGGTGGAACAGGACGCTCAACACCACCAGATGGTTCGGAGCGGTACGTCTGCCCCAGGTGAGCAGCTGCGGGTGTTCCGACTGTCACCCGATCTCAGTCACGAGGCGTTGGCCCAGCTGGCGCACATGCCGGAGTACGCCCCAGGGTTAGTCCAGGTCTATGTCCCGCAGACCAGTTGGCAGCCTTTGCCGCATCGGCCGCATCCACAGTTTCAGGGCTTCGAACTATTGAGTCTGAGGTTCTCTGAGGAGACGGATCGACTGGACGATTTCGAGGCTACGCTTGCTCGGGACGGACAGTACATCGGGACCATCCGCCATGACCTGGAGGGGCAGGTGCTGCAGTTTCAGTTGTACACTGAGGACCGGGAGGCCTTTCTGACACTCGCGGCTCACCTCGGTTTCTCAGAAGATCCGATCAAAGGTCTGTTCTACGCCCTGGCCGAATGCCTGCATTTCGATGCTCAAGTGCTGACGGCCCAGTACGTCAGGACCACACCCCAGGGCGAGACGGCCTCCCAAATCGAATCCTTACCGCTGACGTGGACACCGCAGAACCTTGCGCGCTATGCCAGGCGACCAGACGTACAGCCGGGCTTGCGGGACTACTACGTTCGCCATCAGGGGTGGCAGTCTCTTCCTTCCCTGACCTGAGCAGGTCAGGTCTGGCCCCAGGTCTGGGGCCACCCACACGTATGGATCCTAATTTTCATCCCCGCTTCGAGGGCTTCTTCGTCAAGAACATTCAGAACGGCAAGGACGGCGACTTCGCCTGCATCCTGACCCGTCACGGCCAGGTGCTGGGGCGCGTCTGGACCGACCGTGGAAGTGCGGTATTCATGTCGCTCGCGGCAGAGGACGAGACGGCGCTCCGCGAGCTGGCGCTGCGCCTCGACCCCCTGGATCAGGAGACCGGCATGCTCATGCTTGAGTTGCTCGAAGCTGCCGAACTCGACCCACTGTCGACGAGATACCAGATCGTCCGCACCGCCCCAGATCCGGACCATCCCCTGGGCTTGCGCACCCAACAGCAGCTCCCCTTGACGTTGACCCTGGACGATCTGACGCAGCTGGCTCGCCACCCGCATTTCTCTCCGGGCCTGACCGACTACTATGTCCGGCACCGAGGCTGGCAGCCCTTGCCCCTTACCCCCGTCGCCTCCTGAGCTCTGGCCCCGAAACCGGGGCCACTTGATCGGTATGACGATTTCCCGGCATCCCCAGTTCCAAGGCTTCTTCCTCACGGACCTCGAGGCGCACCCGGAGACGGGTGAATTCCGGTGCGTGTTGACCCGACACGGTCACCCCATTGGGCTCGCTCAGGCCAGTGCGGCGAACCGGCCCGTACAGCTCCAACTTCCCGAAGCAGAAGCCCAGGCCTTTCTGGAACTCGCACAGGACCGTCATCTGCATGACCACGAGGGCCACCTGCTGATGGGTGAACTCCTCCGTCACTTCACCCTCGATCAACTCAGTCTCGAACGTCAGGTCCTCCAGACGCAGACTCGTCTTCCCGAGGACGTCCCCACCCAGATTCAGTTTCCCCTGGGCATGCCGGTCAGTGCCATCGCGGCCCTTGCCGATGATCCCGAGTACGCCCCTGGACTCGTGCAGATCTACATCCGGTACCAGGGCTGGCGCCCCCTACCTCCCCGCGACACTGCGCCCTTCCAGGGCTTCGCACTCCTGGACCCTATCGAGGAGCCGAACGAGCACTTCCAATGCGTGCTCCAGCGGGACGGCCAGGCGGTCGGCTACCTCCTCACCCACCCGGCCCAGGCGGGGCTCCGGCTCAACTGTGCCCCCCTCCACGCACGCGCCTTCCTCCACCTCGCCCAGACGCTGAATCCACAGGACCACGACGGCACCCTTCTCGTCGAAACGATACTGGGCGCGCACTAGAACCGTTGGCCCCCGTGTGGGGCCACTTTCACGTTTTCAGTTCTGGCCCACGGGACTTCCCGTGAGCCAGTTCATTCGTATGAGTCTCACCACCGCCATTGACACCTGCGATCTGCCTGGTCTGATCGCCCACCTCTGCGGGCACGAGGCCGTCCGGGGCCTGGGCACCAAGGGCGGCACCATCTGCGATCCGCGCCCCGGCATGCACGAGGCCAACCCGAGCTTCAGCGTCTGGCGCAATGGGGCCGGCACGTGGATGTGGAAGAAGCGCGGGCGGAACAGCGGGCAGGGCACGGCGTTCACCTTCCTGACTAGTCTCGGTCAGTCCGGCGCCCAGGCCAGGCAGGCCCTCCTGGAGTTCACCGGCACGGCGAGTACCTGGGACGAGGGCAGCGGAGGCGCGAAACATACCGTGACCTTCACGCCCCGGGACACGCTCGCCGAAGCGCGGCAGAAGGCAGCCGAAGTGCGCCCCATGACGCAACGCCAGTTCGGGGAGTTGCGCGACCGCCTTGAGCCACTGAAGGCCGAGGATGCGGCCGCGCAGGAACTCGCGCGTCGAGGCCTGTGGCTCGCGGACGGCCTGCAGGCGTTCAAGTACGAGGGCGATCTGGTCTTCCTGGTGCGGGGTCCGGATGGGCGGGCGTACAACATCAAGCGCCGGCGCACGGACGCGGTGAAGAGCAAGTACCAGGTCATGGTTCCGGGCCTGAGCACGCCGGCCTGGTGCAACCCCAGGTACGGGCAGGCCAAGCGGGTACTGCTCGTCGAGGGTGAGCTGAACGCGGCGGCCGCATGGCGGGTCATCCGGCAGTCGGGCCTCGACCTGGATGTACAGGGGCTCGCGGGGACGGACACCTGGCCGTTCCTCGAAGGGCTGGACCGTGAAGTCCTGATCTACGCGGACGCCGACCGGAGTGGAGACGGCATGCGTGCGCGAATGCAGGACTTGGCGTTCGCCTCCGGCGCGCCCCGGGTCCAGCAGTTGCCGGCCCTGCCTGCGGGCCAGGACTTCTGTGACGTCCTCGGCGAACAGGGTGTGGCGGCCCTGGAGCGGGTGCTGCACGCCCAGCACGAGCGGCCGGTGGAGGAGGAGACGTTGACGCTCTGGCCAGCCCAGTTCGAAGTGCAGCAGGCGGCCCGGATGAGCGTGCTGCTGGGGCAGCCTGAAGATCACCGCGCGTGGCCGCTGGTTCGCCCTCGCTGAGTTGACAGCGCCTGGGGTGTGATGCTCTTTGAAGGTATGTACGTCGTTCACACCAGTAAAGAAGGCCCCTGCGCCGCTGTGCTCACCCAGGTGCTGGGCGACCAGGCTGTGCGCAATCTCCGTCCCGCGTACTTTGATATCGGTGAACGGGTCTGGCTCGCTCCTGCGCGGCCCGTTCAGCTCAAGGACCTGGAGGTGCTGCGGACGGTCGAGGAGATTGAAGTGGTGGTGCGCCACCGCGTGCAGTGCTGGAAGGGCGAGTGGACCTCCCAGACGAAGATCATGTTCCGCGGGCAGGTGCGGTGTGGGGGGTTGGGGGACCGACGTGCGGTGAGGGGAGAGGGCTTCTCCCACGCTCAGGCGATGAGCTTCGCCGAAGCCCGCCTGGAGTTGGATCCAGCCGCTCAGGAGGTGGCCATCGTTCCGTTCTCCCTTGAGGACTTCTTGCGTCCTCGGGTGCAGCTGTCATGACCGGGTCGACGCGTTCGAGGGGTGGCCCGCTGCGCGAGCCGTCGCTCACCTACCTGATCTACGTGGGGGACCAGGGCGTGGCGTGTACGGATGATCATGCGCTCGCCGACTTGGCACTCGTGCAGCTGCGGCAGTGCCATCCAGGTGAGGTCGTGCGGTGGCGGTATGCCCCAGTCGTGGACGCGCACCGGCATCACGCGGTTCGGCTGTACCACCGCGATGACCTGCGGGTCTGCGACCTGTGGGTGGTGACCATCGACCGACAGATCCAGGGGATCACGTGGGAGTGTCGGGGGCAGACGTTGCGGGGCCTGGTAGGAGAACGGGGGGCGTGCGACGAGGGGGTGGCGTGGGGTCGGGCAGCGCATAAGACGCTCGCGGAGACCCTGGCGCGGCGGGCGATCCGGGCGTATGTGCCTCCGGAGGCTGAGGCCACGTTCAGCCTGGAAGAACTCTTCACTGACTGCAACTGGAAGCTTTGGCCCCCGCTGGGGGCTTTGTTCAGTTTCCGCCGAGGGAACCTCACCCCAGGGGTGCAGGGCGGCCAGACCGTCTTCGTCAGCGCGGGCCTGTGAGGTATGGCCCGCGCAAGCGCGGGCCAGGGGTCGCGCATGACCAAAACCCCCTCGGCTCAGCCCCAACTGCTCACCACCGACCTGTTCGGCACCTGGCAGCCCCCCACTCCCGCCAAGAGCAAGAAGGCCCCCAAGGTCACCAAGACCCTCACCCTCCCTCCCATCGACGTGGAGGCTGCCCGGGTGGACGACGCCGAGCTGCGGGCCTTCGCCCTCCAGAGTGCCCCGCAGCCCAGCGGCCGTCCCTTGCACCGTCCGATGGGGGTCGAGGCCCTCCAGACCAGTGACGTAGCCACCCGCCTGAAGGCGAACGCCCTCGCCGACCAGATTGCCCGCATGGACGGGGAATTGACCCCGGAGGCCGTGCGTGCCCTGCTGGCGTTCAGTGGCGCCGGTGGCCTAGGCGACCAGAGCGCTTCGACGAATGCCTTCTACACGCCGAGTGCCCTGGCGAAGTTCTGCTGGGAGATCGCGGCTGTCCTCAAAGCGGGACCGAGTGCCCTGGAGTTTGCTGCTGGGGGTGGAGCGTTCCTCGAAACGGCCTCCAGATACACCGAGATCACCGCCGTCGAACTTGACGAAACGAGCAGCTTGGTCACCCGGGCCCTGTATCCGGACGTGGCCCATCATCACGTCCCCTTCGAGAGCTACCACCGGCAGTCTCAGGACCGGCCCTTCAATCTGGTGATTGGTAACCCGCCCTATGGCGGCCGTGGGGAGAGTGGCAATCTGGACCGGCCACACATCCGCGCAGCGCACTGGTACTTCACCTTCGCAGGTCTGGAGAGATTGCTGCCGGGCGGGTACATGATCACGGTGGTCCCCGAGGCCATGCTGCGCAACCCGAGCGAGCAGAAGTCCCGCGAGGAGCTCTTGGACCGCGCGCACCTGCTGGGCGCCTTCCTCGTGCCCGAGGGCGCCTTCCGGTTGACCGGTGCGGGTGTGACGACGGCCGTCCTCGTGCTGCGCCGGCATGACGCGGGGGTTTACGAGGTACTCCAGGCCCTGACGCCTTAGCAGCGCGATCAACTCCGGGAGGCGCGCTGCGTTCAGGACTTCGCCTTGCGCCGGTTCGTGGAAGGCGCCGTGGCTTTCAAGCAGGATAAGGACGAGCGCTGGGTAAGTGCGGGCATCTTCGAGAGCCTGGCTGCCGGGAAGACTGGCGTGCGGACCGGCCGGTTCGGCGATCCCGTGCTCGAGGGGGAGTTCGGCGTGTCCGAGGAGAAGCTGGAGAACGTCGTGCATACGCTCACCCGGCGCCGCTTCGACATCCTCACCCGTCCGGGCCTGGAGTCGGCCATTCGGACTCTCCTGGGGGAGACGGCCGCGCAGGTGGTGCGGGAGATCCCGGCGAGCCTGCACCCCATCCAGGAGGGTCAGGTCAGCCCCTGCCGGCGGTACCGCTTCGCGGCGGGCATGTGGCGCTACAACGGCGGCCTGAACAACCCGGCGCTCCTGAGTGCCCTGGGGGTCGCCCGGCTGGCCGTCAAGGCGCGTGGTCGCCTGCTGAAGGGTGACCCGCACCTGCGTCCAGCACTGGGGGCCGCCCACGATGCGCACGTGCAGGCCTACGGTCCCTACGACTTGGCGATGATCGGGAAGTACGTCTCCCAGTTCCCGCTGTTACGGGTGCTGGTCGATACGAGCGGCGCGCCGGCCCGAGTGCTGGAGGACGTGCAGCGGACGGCCATCCAGATTCGTGGGGGCACGATCAGTGAAGTCGCCCAGCAGTTGGAGGCGTACGGGCTGCTTGACGAGCACGCCCTGAGCGCCTATGCCCGCGTGCCCCAGGTGGCGGCCAACGCGCACCTCCTGGCGGAGTACGCCTTCGACGGGAAGATGTGGGAAGCGAACGCCACGTACTACCGGGGCAATGCGGCCCAGAAGGCGCAGGCCTGCGACACCCTGGCCGCAGAGGAACAGGGGGTGCGGCAGACTGCCATACTGACACAGGCCGCCAAGCTGCGGGCCATGACGCCCTGGAAGGATCTGTGCGACATGACGCTCGAACCCCGCGACGTACTGCTGCCCGAGCAGGTCCTGACCGCGTGGGTGAACATCTACCTGGGCACGCGCACGACGGTCAAGCGCAACCAGTGGGACCAGGAGGGCGTGGAAGCCGAACTGATCCATGCATCCCGCAGCAGCTACGGCGTGCAGCTCCGCTTGCGGAACACGTTGAAAGACGATTGGAATCTCGCCGACCGCAAGGTGGTGCCGGGCGGACGGGTGCGGGATCTGGAGGAGTATCTGAACTACCGCACGCCCGTCCAGAGCGTGCAGGATGAGGAGGCCAAGACCGAAACGCAGATTAACGCCGAGCGCAGCGCCTTCCAACTCAAAGCGGTGCACTATGAGCGCGAACTGGCGGCCCACTTCCGGTCGTGGCTGTTGGGAAGCGACCTCGCCGGCGAGGTCGAGACGGTCCTGAACGAGGCCCGGTATGGCGTGATCCCACCTCAGCCGGATATGCGTGCGCTGGTGCTCGACGCGTACCAAGGACCGCTCGCGCACCCCTTCCAGGCGGGGCACGTGCGGACGGCCGCGCGCATGGACGGCGTCATCCTGAACTTCGACGTGGGTCTAGGCAAGACGCTCTCTGCGATGATGCTGGTCGCCTTGCTCAAACAGTCCGGTCGCGCGCAACTGCCGGCGATCGTGGTCCCGCTCTCGCGCCTGGGTGACTGGGTCATGAACGCCGCGACCGCTCTGCCTGGGTACCGGGTGCTTGTGGTTGGGGGAGAGCCGCTGCGGGATGCCCAGGGCAAATTCATCCTGAACGAGGACGGGGAGCCGGAAGTCCGCGAGGATACCGGGGCGCAGCGGCGCGTGAAGATCGCCTCCCTCCTGACGGACGCGCCGGATCTGGTGATCTTCACGGCCGAGGCCTTCGAGATGATCCCCATGCTGCACGCCACGCACAAGCGCATGATCGAGTCCAACCCATCCCTGATGAGCGGTGTGGGCACGGCGGATACCTTTGACGACCGCCACCGCAAGCTGGGGGGACACAAGGCACTGGCGAAGTACGAATCGAGCCTCGCACGGCACCTGAACCGGGTGAGCGTGGCCGAGGAGACCGATGTGCCCTTCGAGGCCCTGGGGATCGACGCCGTTGTGGCGGACGAATGCCATATGTATAAAAACTCACATGCTTCGCCACGTGTGTACGGCGAAGGTAGACCCAAGTTCCTGGGTGGGGGAGGGGAGAGCAACCGGGCCTTGGACGCCTTACACAAGTACCGCTTCGTGCGGGACCAGGGCGGCCTCACGGCAGGGCTGACGGCGACCTTCTTCGGGAACTCCCCGCTGGAGATCTTCAACATGCTCGCCTTGCACACGGACGCGCTGGAGACGTATGGCATTCCGGACGTGTCGACGTTCGTCGCACGCTTCTGCGTGATCGAGCCCCGACTCATCATCCAGCCGAGCGGGGACGTGGAGTATGTGCCGTGCGTGATCGGCTTCCGGAACTTCGACGAGTTGCGCGCCATCCTGGGGCAGCACGTCATCAAGGAGACGGAACTGTCCTGCCAGATGCATGACCGGGTGGGATTGAACCTGCCGCCGCTGGAGGCCGTCGAGCACGTCTTCGATCTGCCGGAGGAGGTGATGAGCGTGTACGAGGCCGAGCAGGTGAACCTGAATGCGCCGGACTCGGAGGGGGAGAACCACATCTTCTCGATCTACGCTCGGTTGCTCAAGCTCACGCTGCACCCGCCGCTGATGAGCGTGGACGCGCCGAACATCCGGTTCGAGACGTGCGTGCAGGCGTGCCTGGAGGCGCGGGCACGTGGGGGCAGCAACCTCGTGTTCATGTATATGGGCGGCGAGAACGCGCAGACCTACCACGCGCTGAAGACAGCTCTGATCACGGCCGGGTACCCGGAGAGGGAGATCGAGGTCATCACCGCCCAGACCCACCCTGGAGGCGGAGAGCGTCTGAAGGTGGAACGCCGGGTCCGCCGAGGGGAGCTGACCTGCGTGATCGGGTCGAAGGTCATCGAGGAGGGTGGGAATTATCAGGGCATCACGGACCTGCACCACATGGACTACCCGTACCACCACCAGGCGTTCGTGCAGCGCATCGGGCGCGCCCGGCGCCAGGGCACGTGGGTGGAGGTCGTGCGCAACCACGTGTACTTCGCGCGCGGGTCGTTCGACGCGGTGCGCTACCAGCTGATGCTGGAGAAGAAGGGCTGGGCCGATCAGGTCTATGACCCCAGTGTGACCTCCTGCGAATTTGAGGGCGTGGGCTTCTCCGGCGAGGATCTGGCGGTGATGTTCAGCCGGAACCCGGAGGCGACCCGCGCGGAGATCGCGCGCAAGAAGGAAGAGCGCGCACAGCAGGCGCGGGAGGCGAACATGCGTGCGGATCTGGGCGTGATTCGGGAATACCTGGACAACCTCCGGGAGTTGAGTCGCCGACATGCGAAATCGCTCGGACGGGAGAGGGGACCGAGTGCCCAGGACCGGGTGGGCATCGCGCACCTGACGCGCGTGGTGCGGGGCCTGCACACGCAGGTCGAGAAGTTGCGCGCGGCGGGGCATCCGATGGCGGCGATCACGCGGCTGAAGCTGCCGGTGGTGTGGGCGGGCGGGCTGCCGTTGCACAAGGGCCTGACGCTGAGCCTGCATGGGCAGCAGGGCATCGTGGTCGAGGCCTTGGAGGGCCGTGGGGAAATCACGGTGAAGGTCGGGACAGACACGGGAGCTTGGCAAGTGGCAAAGCTGCTTGACGCGAAGGACGTGCAGCCGACGGGGGCAGAGGACGCCTTCGGGGTGGAGGCTTTCGAGCGGCTGGCGCCGAGCCTGCGCGACGGGGTTCTGGCCGGGCTCTCGGATGGAGCGCAGGACGCGCTGCTCACGGGGGCGCTGGGCACGGTGCCGGTGGTAGCCGAGGTTCTGCCCGAGCCGGTGGTGACGCCGCTGGTGGCGGTGGTTGAGGTGGCCGCGCCAGTTATGGTGACTGCCCCGCTGGTGAGGTTGTCGTCCCGCTTCGGCTTGAGTGTGGCGGCCCAGCTGCCGCAGGAGGCCGAGCAGGTGTTCGCGATTCAGGGAGACCATCTGGAGCCGGGCACGGAAGGCGACATGCTCCTGGCGTTGGTGCTGCGACCGAATGGGGAGGTGCGGCAGGTAACGGTGGTGCTGCGGGATGAGGCGCGCTTGGCGCAGGCGCGGACGCTGATGTGCTCGGGGAGTACGCGCTTGCGCGAGCGGGTCATGCATCTGCTCAGCGCGGCTTGAGGGACGGGGGAGGGGAGACCTTCCCCCAGCCGTTCTGTCTGACGGTGGTGCGACTTCATTGGTCACCGGACCAGTCATCAAGCTGCTCAGCGCACGTGACGTGTTGAGATCTGGCCCCAGGCGTGCGCCGGGGCCATGGGCAGGCATGCTGAACTACCCCACCTCTAGAGCCCACCCCTTCCGTCCCGCCCTCACCAGCACCTTCACCGCCACCCTGGAGCCCACCGCCGCCACCATCGCCGATCACCAGCTCGGTACCCTCACCCCGACGCCCTCGGCCCACAGTGTCGAAGTCCGCGCCGGGCTGTACTTCACCCCCGCTTGGGACCCCGAGGAAGAAGCACGGGCGAGCGTGTGCTTTCAGGACCTCACCCCCGACGCCGCCCGGCACGAAGCCCAGATGCGCGTCCTCCAGGCTGCCCGGCGTCGCGCCCTCCACGGCGTGACCTGGCGCTTCGAACGCCTCACTGTCCGCATCGTCGATCACGACGGCACGTACCTCGCGATTGAGAGTTTGGCGGGCGTCGCCAGCGACCTGCACCCCGACCGCTACCAGGAGTTGCGCGAGGCCCTCGAAGAGGCCGCCCATGACGCCGCGCAGGACTGGGCGATCCTGGGGCTGAATTGAGGCTCGGCGGTATCCTGCACCCGTTCCCACCAGTTCTGGCCCCCGCACCCGGGGGCCACCTCGCCCACATGATCCCCAAGGAAGCTGCGATGAGCGCGACCCCCAAGAAGACCCCGGCCGCCAAGGCCCCCCGGAACACGCCGGCCACCAAGACGCCCCCACCTGCCCTGCTGGCCCAGGGGGAGTCTCTGCGCGTCCAGATCACCAAGCGCACACTGAGCGAGGCGCTGGGCCTCCTCGAGCGCGTGATCCCCACCCGCAGCACCAACCCCCTCCTGACGATGCTCCGGATGGATGCCAGCGAGACCGGCCTGACCCTGAGCGGCACGAACCTGGAAGTCGACCTGGCCTGCTTCGCCCCTGCAGAAGTGCATCACCCGCAGAGCCTGGTCGTGCCGGCACACCTGTTCGCTCAGGTGGTGCGCAACATGAATGGCGAGCTGATCGAGCTCGCGCTGGAGGGCAAGGAACTCACCGTGCGGGCGGAGGGCAGCGATGTCAAGTTGCAGATCGGCGACGTGGAAGCGTACCCCCCACTGACGTTCCCCCAGGTGGCGGATGCCACGGTGGACGCGGCGGCCCTGTCCAAGGCCCTGGGCAGTGTGCGGTACGCCGCGAGCAACGAGGCCTTCCAGGCCGTTTTCCGGGGCGTCAAGCTTGAACAGCATGCCGCGTTCGCACGGGTGGTGGCGTCGGACGGGTATCGAGTCGCGCTCTACGACTTCCCCTCGACGGGGGAAGGCCAGACGCTGATCATCCCGGCGCGCAGCGTGGACGAGCTGGTGCGGGTCCTGCGCGACGGCGAGGCGCGCTTCACGTACGGAGATGGGCAACTGAGTGTGACCACGACCCGGGTGCGCATGAACCTGAAGCTGCTCGATGGGGCGTTCCCGGACTACGACCGCGTGATCCCGAAGGAGATCAAATTGCAGGTGCGGTTGCCGGCAGCCCTGCTGAAGGAAGCCGTGGGGCGGGTGTCCGTGCTGGCCGACCGGGGCGCGAACAACCGAATCGAGTTCCTGATCGGGGAGGGGAAACTTCGCCTGGCGGCTGAGGGTGATTACGGCCGGGCGCAGGATCTGCTCGACGTCGTGCAGAGCGGAACGGTTGGGACGATGCGGCTGGCGTTCAATGCGCGACATGTGCTGGATGCCCTGACGGCCATTGAGGGGGATGTGGAACTGCTGTTCTCCGGGCCGACGAGCCCGGCGATCTTTCAGCCAGTGGATCAGTCGGGATACCGGAGTGTGATGGTAACGCTACGCGTCTAAGGCCTGCTCCAGGGTGTCCTGGGGCGAATTTACCTTTCGGCAGTTGGCCTGAGGACGAGCGAGACTCTCGTTCTATTGGAGAGGGTGGAATTTAATCATAGGGAGCGAAATCGACAGAGGATCTAAGAGTGTCGTCATCGCCCCTCTGGGAAGGCAGCCCCAGTGCCACATCACTCCCGCATACTGGGCCTAGCACTACTCAAACACGGATTTTCGCGATATGGACAATGTTTTTACGAAGTTGATGGGTCTATATTTGAAGGCTGAAATGCTCAAATTATACTATCAA
>NZ_LMOM01000029.1 GCF_001424185.1 Deinococcus sp. Leaf326
CCTGTTGGTCCTTTCGCCCGCCCCCCAGCCCTCCCCATCTTCCACTTTAACTCTGCCGCACGTCTGGYAGAACACGCTGCACGAAGCGTTTCAACATGTTCTGGTAGTGTTCTGGATCAATATTCCAGGGCCGCAGATGCTCGGCACCCTCAACCCGGTGATACTCGACGAGATCGGGGCGCGCCTGGGCCAGACGCTCCGCGTGGGTGACCGGCACCGTCCGGTCAGCGCTGCCGTGGAACAACAGCATAGGGGTCGAAAACAGGTGCATCACGCTGTGGTGGTCCACCGCGTCGAAGTCCTGGCCGCTCTTCAGGACGGTCAACCACTCCACGAACCCCGCCAGTGGGCGCAGGTAGTAGCGCCGGGCAAAATGACGAATCAGCGAGCGCCATTCCAGCGGAGGCGAATCCAGAATCACTCCACTGATCGACGTGGCCAGGGCGCTGTAGCGCAGGAAGGCAAGGGTAATGCCGGCGCCCATGCTGAAGCCCATCAGGACAATCCGCCGCGCGCCCTGCGCCTGGGCGTAGCGGACGGCCGCCTCAAGGTCTTCCCATTCCTCGGCGCTCAACCGGTAGACCCCCTGAGGGGTCCGGGGCGCGCCGTGTGCGTTGCGGTAGGTGATGGTCAGGCTGGTCAGGCCCAGTTGCGCGAAGGTCGGCAGAATCCGCAGGGCGTCCTGCCGCAGGCCCTTGTAACTGTGGGTCAGGATGACCCAGTCGGTCTGCGGGGCGCCGGGAGCCGGTCCTCCCCGGACCAGCCAGGCAGGCATCTCGCCGTGAGGCGCCGGCACGCCTACCTCCTGATAGGGCAGGCCGCGGGAAGACGGCGCCCCCAGGCCCAGGGTACTGGGACGCACAACCTGACCGACATGCAGGGGGCCCTCCTGCCACTGCACCGCCCGCGTGACGGTGCGGCGCGTCTGGGACAGCACGGGTCCCAGTTGGGCCATGCGGGCACCTTCCTGAGCCGTGTCCCACTCCAGCATCAGCACCCCCGGCCGCCGGGTGGTCCGGTTGCGGGTSAGYACCSCCGTGACCCTCTCCTGCRCCTGTGCGGAGGCGGCAGGAACGAGACGCTGCARTCCGGTGATCCGGGTCCGGTGAACAGGTCGGCGTACCGGCAGGGCCCACACCAGGGCGTCGGCAAAGTGCCACGTCAGCCCCAGGAGCGTGGGAACCAGCCACCCCAGAAGGGNCCGGTGAACAGGTCGGCGTACCGGCAGGGCCCACACCAGGGCGTCGGCAAAGTGCCACGTCAGCCCCAGGAGCGTGGGAACCAGCCACCCCAGAAGGGACAGGTACGCCGTCAACTCAACACTCATCCGGGCCTCTGCGCTGGGTCGGGCGGTGACTCAGGCCTGCGGCACGAAGGCGACGTGGCCTTCGTACAGGCGGTGGTCGTAGCGGCGTCCGGGCCGCTCGAACAGCGTGCCCTGCATGACGCCGTGGGCCGTGTTGAACTGAATTTTGCACTGGCCGTCGTTGAGCCCACAGGCCTGCTGGAGCGCCTGAAGATCGAGCAGGAAGGCGCCCTCGGGGGCGTGACGGGGTTCAGCCGAGATGGTGAGACGTTTGGTCGGTGAAACCTGGTAGCGGCCCTGAAGGATAAGCATCCGCTCAGTTTACCCCGGAACTCAATTTCCAAATGGGGCCTAGCCGCTGTATATGGGCTGTTCAGCCCAGAGCGGCACTCAACGGCCTCACTTGGCTCCCCGCCAGACCGCTGGCGGCAGGGAGCTGCTTCCGTAGTCGCCAGGGAGGGCAGGCCCGGACCTCACCAAAAGAGGACTACTTTCAACCTTCTGCACCCCGGCCCTCCCAGGCCAGGTCGTTACTCCTCGAGGCGCAGAGCCGTTCTGGTGGGGTCGGCCTGGATCTGCGCGGGCGTGAAGGGCAACGTGACCCACTGTTTCCGGGAAAACAGCGCCGTCTGGTCCGCATAGTGCACCGAGCCCGGGTCGCTGGACTGCGAATAGGTCAGGATGGCCTGAGCCACCGGCCCCGTTTCATCGAAGGTGACGGTTTGGATGTAACTCGAACTGTTGCCGGTCACGCCTTCGTAGCCCGCTGGCGAAAGGGCCGGGGGCTCGATCTTGTTCAGCACTCCCTCGTAGTCCGGGGCGCCGTGCAGCGGAAACCGCACACCATTGCGGGTGATGCCCTGCACCGCTCCCAGGGGGGTACTTGGAGCGATCTTATTGGTGTTGAGGGCCTGCACCGCCTCGCCCAGCGCCTGGAGAAGCTGCGCCCGGACGGCGGGATCGGTGACGTTCAGGCCGCGCGGAGTCTCGACGGGATCGGCCGGCGTGAAGGCCACTGCGTAGACCCCGCGGATCTGGCGTGCCCGGTTCCAGAACTCCCGCCAGAGCACCGCCCCCGTACTGTCCAGGTCGCTGCGCCGGTCCCAGGTCCGCAGGGCCGCGCAGGCCGCCTGAAGGTCCACCACTGCGCCCGCCGTCAACGTCACGGACGCCTGATCCTGGCAGAGCTTCAGGGCGTCGTCCGCCATCAGGAGGCCGCTGAGGTTGCGGTCGGCGAACAGGGTTTCCTGAACCGACTTCAGGTCGAAGGGCGTGCCCGGCTGTCCGTCCCGCCCCCCCAGGCGCGCTCCGATCTCCCGCAGGCCCATCCGGGTCCGCATCCCCAATGGGGTATTGGTGGCACCGACGATGGGATCAAGGCCCTCCTGCCGCGCCGCCGGATTGGTCATCCAAGCGCTGTCGTTGCTGTTCTGAACATAATCCTGCCGGATGAGCAGGGGCTGTTTCGAGGGCGCGCGCAGGCCAGGCACGCGCGAGGCCGGGTCGACAGCCCAGTCACAGGCCCTGCGTGAGCCGTCGAGCACGGCCAGACCCGCCGCCGCGAACAGGGGCACAAAGAGAGCAGGGGTGCAGGCACTCTGCTGCGCCGCCGAAACGTTCGGGGAGGTCGAGATGTCGGCGTACAGGGCCTTTCCGGCGCGGTCGGCGGCAATGGTGTTGACCCAGGGAATGCCCTGGAGATTCAGGGCCTCGCGGATATCTTCGGCCGTGTGGGCCTCTCCGAACCCCAGCCAGGTGTCCAACATCCGGGTGTTGAGGCGGTTGGCGTCCCGCAGCACGAACGCGTTCTGGGCCGTCCAGTTCAGGCCCGCCTGCGGCAGGTTGACCAGGGGACCGTCGGGCGTGAAATACAGGGTCCGGCTCTCAACTCTCAGGGGCTTGCCGGCGCCCTGAAAGACTCGGACCGAGATGGTCCGGGGCGTCATGGTCTGGGGCTGAGCGTCCTTGACATACTGCGTCGGCTGACCGGGGACCAGCGACAGGGCGCTCAGGGTAAAGCGCTTGTCCGTGGAGACGGTGTGGGTCCAGGCGACATCCTTGTTGAACCCGATATTGATCAGGGGCATGCCGCCCAGGCTGGCTCCCATCACGTCCACGCGGCCCGGAACCGTGAGATGCATCTCGTAGAAGCGGTTGGTGGTCGTCCAGGGAAAATGCGGATTGCCCAGCAGCAGCCCGCGGCCATTGCTGCTGGCCTGGGCCCCAAAGGCCCAGCCGTTACTGCCGATGGGCAGATCGTTGATGCGGTGCTGGCGGTTGAAGGCCGCGAGATCAGCGGGGGGCACCAGACCTGTGGGCGCCGATGGCGGCTGTGTACGGGCAATAGCGGTGACGAATGAGCCGGCGCTGGCCTGGATGGCCTTTTCCTCCAGCAGGCGCATCATGTCGGCTTCGGTGATGTTCCTGACCCAGGGCGCGTTCCGGCAGGCCTCTGGCCGGGCAGAGGCAGGGGTGTCCCGCAGGAAACGGTTGACCCCGGCGGCGTATCCCTGCATGAGAGCGCGGGCGTCGGGTGATCCCTGGGTGTAGGCGCGCTGAAGGGCCGGAACGTCGATCATGGCCTTGAAGAACACGTCGCTGTCGAGATTGCCCACACGTTGGAACCCCACGGTGGTCGTCCCTTCGGCCCCCAGGTAGAGGGAGCGCTCGCCGCGCACCGTGATGACCTGATCGGCCAGCAGGCAGAGGTTGTCCTGGGCGTAGCTGTAACCGACGCCGTAGCCCAGACTGGCGAAATTCTGGGCCAGAATGTGCGGGATTCCGTAGGCCGTCCGCTGAATATCTACCTGATAACGGGGCAGAGAAGCGCCCTGGGCCAGCCCCTGCCCCGCGAGAAGAGCGAGAGACAGGGCAGCCAGAGAAACACGCAGGGAAGATCTGGAAGTGGGCATGAAGACGTCTCCTTCTCGTCGCCGCAGCGACAAGGGCGATTAAAGGTGGAGGTGCAGATTGTGAGCAGCTTCAGTATCGTGGGGCCGAGTTGGCGAAATGGAAACCGAGTTACAGAGTGCGTGAGTTCCGTCCCTTCGGACACGGCGCACCAGACCGCCGGAGCCGCCTCCCAAGGACGTTGAAATCCCGCCCCAGCGGCAGATGGTGGTGACGGCCGACAGCCTCACTCCGCTGCGCCGCGAAGCAGAACCCGGCGACACATCTCCCCTACCTCTTCGCAGGCCCTAAGCTGGGCCTAGCATGAACCGCACGGACCGACTGTCGACCATCATGCTGGAATGACAGGGACGCGACCGGGGACGCGCCGAGGACCTCGCCCGGCAGGTGCAGGTCTCCAAGCGGACCATCTACCGCGACGTTCTGGCTCTGAACGAGGCAGACGTGCCCATCATCAGCATGCCCGGTCAGGGCTACACCTTGATGCCCGGTGACTTCCTGCTCGCTCTGCAGTTCAGTGCGGAGGAAGCCGTCATGCTGCTGGGCAGTGACTTCACCGCGCAACCCTTCGGAGTGGAACCAGAGGCAGCCGCGCGGCAGGTGTCACGCAAGATCGCCGCCGTGTTGGACCCGGCCCGGCGGGAGGAAGTCTCGTTCCTGCTGGAAAACGTCCGCCTGCTGCGGCAGAAGCCCGGACCTTTCGGACGGATATTCACGCTCCAGGATCCAGACGGATATCAGCTCACCCTCTATCCGGGGTGAGCCAGCTTTAGCCTCTTGGACGACGGCGACCTCTTCGCCATCGTTACGTCTTGCGGCGCGCGTCTGTGCCTCAATCTGGATCATCCCACGGTCCCTGGGTGCAGGAGGTCCGGCCTCTGGCTCGATCCCAGATCCGGCTCAGAGGGTTGACGAACCGGCCGATCAGATGCATAACCCCACCTCATCAGAGGCAGGTTCTTCTTGCACGACACCTTTTCCGGACTCGTGCGTATAGATTGACATCGCCTGCATAGCAGGCTATATTTGAGAAATCAAGGCGGCCTCCGGGTCGCCTTCTTCTTTATGTCCGTATTTCTGGACCTGCAGGTGAACTTTGGCCCTCTGAATGGTGACGCAGCTACGACGGAGTGCGTCGTTTCGAGAGGGCGCCCGGGCGTCGGGTGGGCTTGCGCCCGGTTGGCAGGGCCTCTCTACGGGTAGAGTTCTTCTTTCCTGTTCTGCCGGGCGGTGAGCGTCAGAAAACGCCACACCAGCGCCGAGGCTGCAAAGATCAGCCCCGCAGTCAGGCCGAACCACAGCCCCCGCGCCCCCACGCCCAGACCGAAGGCCAGCAGACTCCCCAGACCCAGGCCCACCAACCAGTACGCCACCAGGGAGATGTACAGCGGAACGCGCGTGTCCTGCAGTCCGCGCAGCGCGCCGTTGGCGGTCACCTGCAACCCGTCCACCGTCTGAAACAGCGCGGCGATGCTCAGGAACAGGGTGGCTGTGGCCAGGAGCTGCACATTCCGTGGGTCCTGCACGTCTACGAAGACACCCAGGATGGTCCGCGGTGCCAGCAGTTCCAGGGCCGCGAACACCAACATGACGGTAGTTGACAGCGCCAGACCCAGAAGGCCGGCCCGCCGGGCACCGGCCCAGTTGCGCGCGCCGGCTGCCTGACCCACCCGGACCCCGGTGGCCGAAGCGATGCCGAGCGGAATCATGAAAATGGCGGTGATCGCCTGAAGGGTGATGTTGTGAGCAGCCAGAACGTCCGCGCCGAAACGGGCCATCAGCAGGGTGGTTACGGTGAACATACCGCCCTCGGCTCCGAGAGTCAGACCGATCGGCCAGCCCAACCTGAACAGGGCGCGGACCTCATGGCCGATCTGTTGGAGGTCGGCCTTGCCCGCCCGGCGCAGGGCCAGCGGCCACAGAGCCAGGGCCATGACCCACGCTGCCGAGGCGCTGGCGGTCGCGGCTCCGAGCAGCCCCAGACGCGGAAGGGGCCCCCAGCCGAAGGCCAGCGAGGGACTGAGCAGCGCCGCCCACAGCAGCCCCCCAAAGGCGATCCCCGTCACGACCTGGGGCCGTCCGGTCCCCTCGAACACGCCGCGCAGCGCGATGAACACTAGGGTCGGGAGCATGCCCAGCGAATACACCCGCAGGAACTGGGCCGACAGATCAGCGCGGATGTCGGTGGGCGCCAGCTGAGGCAGCAGACTGGCGACTCCCCACATGAGCGGCAGGACGACGGCAGCCAGAAGCAGGGCCAGGCGTAGGCCCCCGTGCAGGGCGCGGGCCACGCCCGCCGGATGCCCTGCGCCGTGGGCCTGAGCCACTCTGGGCGCGACCGAGAGCATGACCCCGGTCAACATCATGAACACCAAGTAGTACACCGCGTTGGCGTACGCGGCAGCGGCCAATTCGGCGGCGCCCAGCCGACCGATCACGGCAGTGGCGATCAGGGCCAGGGCATTCGAGGCGAACTGCGAGAGTACGACTGGCCCAGCCAGTTTGAGCAGAGACCGCAGTTCGGCCTGGGTTGTCGAGGAAAACGCCACGTCGGGGAGTGTAGCTAGGTTTGGGGCAGATGTAGGGTCGGTTCGGCAGCTCTGCCCACAAGACCCGACCGGGCACGAGTCCCCTGCCCAATCTCAACATCAAGCTACTGATTCTCTAAAGTACCGACGCCGGCCGCGTCACCAGCGGCCGGAACACGGAATCGACCTGCCTTGCAGGTTGGGACTGGGACACCACAGGTGTTCCTGCTCCGAGTCGAGACCAGCAGATCGTCACCGCAAGAGCCTCAACGCTGGGGAACGGTCTCACCACCCAGTCTTATCCAAGCGAGTGGGCAGGCTGTACACGCCGTATCCAGGCCTGACCGGAACATGGCTGCCTGTCTCGTCTGCCAGAGAAATGAAAAAAGCCCCGGACCTAAATCCGGGACTTCTGGTGGTGGAGACGGAGGGAGTCGAACCCTCGTCCAATGCCATTTCGGGCGGGCTTCTACGAGCGTAGTCCTTGATTTAGATGTCGGTCATCGGGCGCGCAAGGACACGCTCCGTTTTGACCCAGCCTCTAAGTTTCACTGTTCAGTTCGAGACACACTGATCAGCTAGCCATCTTTTGTGTCAGCTCGCGTAGCGCCAATGGCCGGGCTTTACGGTTGCTGGGCTGGGATTAAGCAGCCATTGCGAACGAGTCGCTGTTGTTGCCAGTTAAAGGCTTTGGTCGAATGATTTACGAGGCCAACGACCATCCTCGGCTCGCTACTTCACCGTCAACGAACACCGTCGAAACCGGGGCGTCCCCATCAGGTCCCAGAAGTATACCACTGCCGGAGGCTGTCCGGCTCGACTGGCTTACAGTTGCCGTTGACTACCCTGGATGGTTCACTGCTCCAGGCTAGTCCGTCCGCCCTTTCTCGGCCTAGTCAAGCCTCCTGGCAGCACCCCGGATTCGGGTCCGGAAACGCTGGCCGTGTATGAGATCGCGCCGACCTCCTCTCCCGCCTCCGGGTCAGGCCGGTTGCCTAGAGTGCCGGTAGAACAGAACCGCGTCACAGGAATCCCGGCTGCTGAAGGCAAGGCTGGGAGGGCGGCGCGGGAACTGCCACCGGATACAGCGCGGGAGACGGCGGCCGGCGCCAGAGCTCTTCTGCCAGGATCAGATGGTCTTCCCAGGACAGGACGGCCACATTCAGGGAATGTCGGGCGATCCGGGCCACCAGGAGCTCCTGCTGGGTCAACCAGCTCGTCAGATCACTTCTGCTTACCTGCAGTCCCAACAGGACGTCGTTTCCCTGCATGGCTCACCCTAGATTTCCGGACTGTTCGGCATGGTGAGAGTCTTTTCATTCCAGATTTTCCCAGCGCCGCCGTACCGCTTCCCACTCGGCGCGTCGCCGCGCTTCGGTGGCCGCGAGTTCTTCTCGACGGGCCACAATCTCCTGGACACGGCGCCGCTGCTGCTCGAGCCAGGCCTCAATCTCACGCGCGCTGCGGTCCGGATGACAGGATTCGGTGCGCTTGTCCATGCTTCAGCGTAAGCAGTCGCTTCCACGCCTGTCCACAGACGACCGGGGAGCCCCCGTGTGGAGACGGCCTCTCGGCGCTGGTACGCTCTGGCGGCCGGACTCCAGCACTCGGCCCGCCAATACCGCAACCAGATATCCTCGAGTTCTTGCTGCTACACCCCTGGGCCATGGGAGTTCCTGCTCGGGCGGATCGGGACGTCGTCTAGAGATGAAATACGCCGCGCTGCTGGGGATGAACGAGGTCCAGGTATTCGGGGTGTTTGCGGATATAGCCGGCGATGAACGGGCACATCGGGACCACGAGTTTGCCCTGGGTGCGGATATCTTCCAGCGCCGTCCGGGCCAGCTGCCCACCCAGTCCCTCTCCCTCGTGGCCCGGTTCGATCTCGGTATGCGGGAGCATGACGGCAAGGTCCCCGATCGCCCTGAACTCGGCGAATCCCAGCAGTCGTCCATCCTGGCGCAGCTCATACCGGTGCTGCTCATCGTTGCGGGTCACTTCGGCCATACAAGTCTCCTCAGTCCGTATTGATCTTCTGCCCACCAGCGGCCTGGAAACCGATCTGACGGTGGGCCCCAGTGCAGTAGGGTTTGTTGTCGCTGGCACCGCAGCGGTACAGGGCAAGGCGAGTGTCTTTCACGGTGCCGCTGGGCACCGAGCCCTCGGGGGCATAGACCGTCAGGTCGCCGCGCAGAAACAGCGGGCCGTTTTCCCGCGCCTCTACCGTCGCAGCTCCGGGCTGTTCGGGACTTCCCTCGCGCAGGACGTAGTGCAGTGCCCCCGTGGGGCAGCGGCGGACCACTTCGGCGACCTGCTCGGCAAGGGCCTGATCTGCCCGAATCCAGGGCTTCTCCGCAGGGTTGAAGACCTGTGGGAGCCCGCGGACACAGGCGGCGTAATGAATACACCGGGCCTTGTCGTAATACACGCTGATGTCCGGAGCCGTATAGGCGCGGCCCCACTGCTCCGGCGCAGCACTCGTCTGTTCAGTCATCGGATCTCCCTCTGCTCTCAACGTATCCCATCGGGCACGGATCTTCCCAGACGCGCCACCCGAACTCGTCCATTGCTGGCCCGGATGTTTCTCGGTGCACGCCAGAACCGGCCGCCTTCGTCAGGTCACCTCTCCTCATTCCCACAGCCCGAGGCGGTTCCCCAGAAGCGTGCTTTTCGGGAGATGTCCCCTGCGCTGCCTAACGTTTCCCCCTCGACCCGTTCGCCATGCGGGCGTGGACTCCTCTGCCCTGCCCGGCTCAGCGCGCCGGGTACTCGCGGCCCTTCCAGCGCACGGTGCGGCGCAGGGCCAGCACGTAGGCCGGTAGGGCCAGCAGGGGGGTGATCGGCCCGAGCAGTCCCTCGGCGAGGTCGGGAACCCGGCGGCGCCCGGAGACGAGGTTCACGAGCGCGCGCTCCGCGACGCCTGCCAGCCGCAGCGCCCGGACTCCCGGCGACGCCGGCAACAGCCACGGCGCCGTATAGACGAGCAGATGCCACACCCCCAGCCCGAGAAGCAGGGCGCGTGAGTCGAGGTGCACGCCGAGGGCATTTTTGCCGAAGCCGCGCAGCGACTCACGGTAGCCCCGGTACATCGTGACCTCCACGCATGCCTGCCCCAGCGCGGGGACAACCCGCCCCCCTCCGGCCTTGAGCCGCCGGGCCAGCTGGGTGTCCTCCAGAATGTCGGCGCGCACGGCCGCGTGTCCCCCGGCGCGCCAGTACGCCGCCCGCCGAAAAGCCATGAGCTGCCCATTGGCGACGGTGGCGAGCGGCCAGTGCGTGCGCAGCAGCAGGTACGGCAGCCACCCCAGGACCACGGCGTCCACCAGCGGCGTCAGCCCCCGCGCACCTGGGGTCAGGCCCGTGTGGCGCGGCAGGACGGTCAGGAGGTCGGCGCGGCTGGTCTCCAGCGCGTGCAGCACTGCACCCAGCGCGCCGGGGCGCCAGAACACGTCGGCGTCGGTAAAAACCAGGAGGTCGCCGCCTGCGGCGCAGGCCATTTGCTCGCAGGCCCAGGATTTTCCCACCCAGCCGGGCGGCAGGGGCGCGCCCCGGATGACCCGCGCGCCCAGCGCGGCCGCGAGACCCGCCGTACCGTCGGCCGAGTGGTCGTCAAGGACCAGCACTTCACCCGCTCCCTGCGCGAGCACGCCCGGTAAGGTCAGCGGCAGTGTGTGGGCCTCGTCGCGCGCCGGAATCAGGATGGAGACGCGCGCGGCCCCCGGCGGCGTGGGCCGGGGCCGCAACCGGGGGAAAACCACGGCGTTGAGGAGCAGGGTGGCCGCCTTACCCACGAAAAAAGCCCCCGCGCCGAGGACATACAGGCGCTCCAACCCGCTCGCCTTCATACCCGCAGGATGAGGCCGCCCACGCTCAGGCCCGCCCCGGTGCCCACGAGGAGCAGAATCTGGGGGGCCGGCGCGACCTCGGCCGGACGGGACAGCGCGCGGTGCAGGGTCAGAGGCAGGCTGGCCGCCACCACGTTGCCCAGGGTCGCCAGCGTGGTTTCCGTCTGCTCTGGGGGCCAGCCCGAGCGGCGCATGAGTTCCAGGCCCGCCGCGCTCGCCTGATGCGGCACCACCCGGTCAATGCCCGGCAGGCCGGTGCTTAGGCCGGGGCGCAGCCGCTCCAGAAAGCCCGGCACGACCTGCGCGGCCAGGCGCAGCACGCGCCGCCCCTGCATGTCGAAGGTGAAGTCCAGTGGCCCCGCATCCGGGTGCCCCGGCGGCAACAGGCTCCCGCCGCCCCGGATGCGGGTGTGGTCGGCGCCCTCGGGGTAGGTCTCAAAGCGCATGGCCTGTACCCCCTCCCCACCTTCCGCGCGGCCCACGAGCACGGCGGCGGCCCCGTCCCCGATGAGCAGAGCACTCTCCGGCTGGGCAAAGTTCAGGCCCAGGCTGCCCGCCTCGCTGCTCACGATGAGGATGTGCTGGGCCTGCCCTGCATGCAGCAGCAGCGCCGCGTGATGCAGCGCGAGCAGAAAGCTCAGGCAGGTGCCGTGCAGGCTGTAGGCCGCGGCCCCCCGCAGCCCGAGTTCGCGCGCCAGCAGCGCCGCGCCGTCGGGAATGGGCTGGAGCTGGCTGCCGCTGGCGTTGAGCAGCACGTCCACCTGGCCTACCTCCAAGCTCGCCGCGTCCAGCGCGCACCGGGCCGCCTCGGCCCCCAGCGAGAGGGCGGTCTCGCCCTCCGAGAGCCAGCGCCGCTCGCGCACGCCGCTGCGGGCCTCGGCCAGCTGGGGGTCCAGGCCGCAGCGCGCGGCGACCTCGGCGGTCGGGACCACCCGGCGCGGCAACGCCTCGGCAGTGGCGAGAATGCGCAGGCCCAGGGATTCGGCACTGTGGCCAGCGCTATATCCGGCGCTCGCTTGGTCGGTCATGCGTCTCCTCCGCCTCCATCCTGCCACGTCCGCACGACCCGGCGACGCTTGGTTCCGGGCACGGCGGGAGGCAGCGGCCCGCATACGACCTCCGGCTCGGTGGCCCCGCTGCGGGCCAGAGCGCGGCTCACCTCGGCGGCAGCGGCGGCACGCACCTCCGCCCCGTCGGGGTCCAAGCCCAGGGCCAGGGTGCGCGGGCCGGTCTGCTCGGCGCGGTACTCGCGCAGACCGGGCACGCGGTCCAGCGCCCCCCGCAGAAAATCGGGCCAGACGGTGACCTGCCCGCCCGCGCGGGTTGGTAGTTGCAGCGCGTCGTCCTGCCGACCGGCGATGTGGGCGACGCGCCGCGCCGCCAGCCCGCAGGGGCAGGGGGTGTCCAGCACGAGCACGTCGTCGAGCCGGTGACGGATCAGGGGCTGGACCCGGCGGCGCAGGTCGGTGACGACCGGGCGCAGGTGGCCGCCCCCCAGGTCCTCGAAGTCGAAGTGGACGTGGGCCTCGTTGAGGTGCAGCGACCCGTGCGCGCAGGGCAGCCCCAGCAGGCCCTCGGTCGCCTGATACACCTCGGCGACCGGCCCGAAGCCGGCAGCCAGGGCGCGGCGGTCGTCCGGGTCGAGCACCTCGGCCACGCTGACCACGCGCTCGGGGTGGGCGCGGGCACCAGTCTCCAGCAGCGCGCGCAGCACGCTGGGCGGTCCCACGAGCAGGGTCGGGTCCAGTTTGGTCAGCTCACGCGCCAATTCGGAGACCGGACGCAGCAGGTCCAGAAAATGGAAGCTCAGGTGCCGGCCCTGTACGCTGCGGTACAGCCCGCCCTCGGCGCGCAGCACGAAGGCCACCCGCGCGGGACGCAGCAACCCCAGCGGCCAGCCCGGCAGCAGCCGGCGCAGCATGACCCCAGCCCAGGCGAGGCGTTCGGCGCGCCCCACCACGAAGACCCCGCGCGTGCCGCTGGTACCGGTCGAGAGCCCCACCGTGAAGCGCCCGGCGGGGGTCACGAGTTCAGGCGAGAAATCGCGGCTCTCCTCGGCCTGCCGCGCCACGCGGCGCACCTCCTCCAGACGCAGGCCTGCTGTGTTCAGCACGTCGAAGTGGGCGGTCATCTCGGCCTTGCCGACTGGCGGCAGATCGCGCCACGCGCGCAGGGGCAGACTCGCCTGCAGAAAACGGCTCGCCGTGTAGGGGCTGTGGGCGGCCACCCAGCGCAGATGTTCGTGGGCCAGCCGCGCCGCGTAGCGTTCCAGGGCGGCGCGCTCGCGGAAGAGCAGACGGCCCTCCCGCAGCGCATGCGCCAGCACCACCAGGCGGTCGAGGTCAGGCATGTGGAGTCTCCCCTGGAGACTCAGGCACGTCGTGGCTCACGATCACGCGGGCGTGAGGATGCGCCGCAAGCCATGCGCGGACTTTCGCCCGGCTCTCCCGCTCGCCGCGCACGTCCCAGAAGGCGGCGCGGGCCAGTGGGTGCGGCTCGCCCCCCTCCCGGAGCGCCCCGACGTGGTAGGCCACGTCGCCGGCCAGCAGGGTCCAGCCCTGTCCTTCCGGCCCGGCAGCCCCGGTGCGCACCAGCAGTGCCACCATGCCGGGGGCATGGCCCGGCACCGGCAGGGCGTAGACCAGCCCGTCTCCGAACACGTCGGCCGCGCGGTTGAAGGGAGCCAGTTCAGGCGGCGCGGGGGCAAAGACCAGCGGCGAGAGCCGGTCGCCGAAGTCCGGCGGCAGCACCTCGGGCAGGAAGGCGCGGCGCACCGCCCGCAGGCCGCGCAGGGCCCGCAGCGGCGCGTATGCCTGCGGATCGAGCACGAAGCGCGCCCGGGGCAGCTCGCGCAGCGCCCCCACATGGTCAGCATGCAGGTGAGAGACGATCACCTCGCGGATATCGCTGGGCATCAGGCCCAGGCGAGCGAGCTGGGCGGGCAGGGTCTGCGTGGCCGGCAGGCGCACGGGCGTCACCAGGCCGTACAGCACGCCGGGCCAACGCCGCATAGCCGCCGGGACCGCGGCGCCGTAGCCGGTGTCGAACAACACCGGCCCGCGCCGGGGATGAAACAGCAGCGCGAACCCCGCCGGGTAGGCCCGTAGCCGCCAGGGCGCGCCGCGCTCGGTCAGCGCAGCAACGTTCAGACAGAACCCGGCCACCAGGGGCACGACGTCCACCCGGTCCGGCCCTGGGGTCGGCCGGATCACGGCAGCCGCCTCAGCACATCGTCCAGGCCCGCGCCCGGCTGCACGGGGGGCACGTAACCCAGCCGCGTGCGGGCGCGGGTCAGGTCCAGCGACATGGGGCGGGTCAGCAGCCGCACGCCGCTGGCCGTCAGGGGCGGCTCGGGACGCTGTGGGTGCAACCGGGCCAGGGTTTCGAGGACGGCAGCCGCGCCCTCCAGCAGCGCCGGGGGCACGTAGCGCCGGGGCCGGGGCACTCCCAGGCGGTCGGCGAGGCGGTCCAGGGTCGCCCACAGCGGCACCGCCTCGCCGTCGGTGACGTTGAACAGCCCCGGCACCGGGTGAGCCAGGGCCAGCGCGGCGGCGTGGGCGGCGTTGTCCACATGGGTGAGCTCGGTCCAGACCTCGCCCCGCGTGAGGCGCGGCAGGCGACCGGTGCGCAGCGCGCGTGCGAGGCGCGGCACGAGCGCCGTGTCACCCGGCCCGTACAGCCCGCGTGGCCGCAGCACCACCGCTGCCGGGTGGGCCAGGCGCACCGCCTCCTCGGCCATGAACTTGCTGCGGGCGTACAGACTGTCGAAGCGGGGGCCGACCGGCAGGCTTTCGGGCACCTGTACATGATGGCCGGTGGCGTTGTACACACTCGGGGTGCTGACATGCACCAGGACCAGTCCCCGGCGCGCGCAGGCCTGGGCCAGCCGGGCACTGACGGTGACGTTGTCCGCCACGAAATCCTCCCAGCGGCCCCACAGGGTGGAGCGGGCGGCAGAGTGGATCACGACGTCCGCGCCGTCCAGCAGGCCCTCCCATTGTTCCGGGCGGCGCAACTCGGCGGAGACGAAGTTCACGCCCGAGGCCCGCAGCCGCTCGCCCGCTGCCGGATCGCGTCCGGTGCCGGTCACCGTATGGCCGTCCTGCGTAAGCCGGCGCGCAACCACGCCCCCCAGAAATCCGGTCGCGCCCGTCACCAGAACCCGCATGGGCGGCAGCATAGAGCATCCATCCCTAACCGACCGCGCGGGAACGGAGCGCGGCGCCCGTCTAAGCGGTCCGGAGCAGCAGGCCCGCGACCACTTGGAGGTCGCGCGTAAGAGTGCCGGTCGCCCCGAAATGGCGGTAGGCGCGCGGCACCTGCGCGGCAGGCCAGTCCTCTCCCTGCTGGGCCAGGGCCGCCTGGAGGTGGGGCAGTTCCAGCTCGGCGAACAGGCGCCCCAGGGCGGCAGAGTACCCGGCCGGGGTCCGCGGCTCGGGAGCCGCCTGCGCCGACACGGGTACCTGCCCCCGCGCGAAGCGGTAGAGCCGCAGCGCGCCCTGCACCGCCCCGATCTGCTCGGCGGTCAGTTCCTTCTGCCCCTGGCGCACCGCCTGGGCGATCCGGCGCCGGTGCACGGCAGGCACGAGCTCGGCCAGCCCCAGTCCCCAGCCCGCCTTGATCTCGGCCCACTGCGTCTGGAGGGGCGACAGACTGGGGTGCAGCGGGGCCTCGACCGCCTCCTGCGCGCGCTCCACCGACTGCGGGGCGGCGGCTTTCGGGGGGGTCGCCTGCTTCTTCGGCATCGCGGGAGGGCTCACTTTGGCCGCCTTCGGGGCCTTGACGGCCTGGGCTTTTCCGGAGTGCGCCTTCGCAGACTGGGCCGACGCTTCAGGGTCCTGGGCCGCGCCGCGTTTCTCCAGCTTCGCCTTCTTGGTGGTCGGGGCCTTCAGCGTCTGCCCCTTGGCAGCCTTGACCGCCTTCTTGGCGCGGGGACGGCTGGCAGGCGCGGCCAGCACGCGGCTCAGGAGTGCGGGCAGCTCGGCCGCCTCTCCTCCCTCGTACTCCGTCCAGTCGGCGCCGGCCAGGGCCAGCCACTCGGCCTGCCGCGCCGGGTCGAGCACCTCCCGCGCTCGGGTGAAGTGCCCGCTCTGCCCCAGGTGCAGTGCCAGCAGGGTCAGGAACTGCCGGGGCGTGCGGTAGGCCGACAGTGGCTGCGGATTCACGAGGGCCTGAAGCAGCAGGCACAGGGCGGCATAGTCGTCGGCACGGATACGCCCGTCCTGAAAGGTCGCCTGGAGGCGCAGCCACAGGTCCGTGGGGGCCGCGGCGCGCAGCCCGGCGTACCAGGTCTGGGCCTCACGCCACTGCGGGTCCTGGCGCACGTCGAGCATCTCCAGACCACTGCCGGGGTCCATGATCCGCTCGGCACGCGCGGGGGCCGGGGCCATGCGTTCGGGCGCGGCGGGCAGCTCGGCCGGACCGAAGTCCTGCAGCCGGGCCTGCACTGCCGGGTCGCGGCCCAGCTCTTGAAGGCGCGTGAGGTCTTCGAGGCGAAAGGGCTTACGGTCGCGGATCGTCTCGGTCAGGAAGGCGCGCGTGCGGGCCGGCAGGTCCAGCCCCGGAGCGATCTCAGCCCAGTGCCGGACGATCTGGGCCACGCGGTTGCGCCCCAGATACGCGTCCCAGTCGGCGGCGTTCAGGCGGCCGCCCTCCAGCCGGGTGCGGCGGGTCAGGGGCGTGGGTGGGGGCGGGGGCACGGTCAGAGCCGGCTCCCCGAACTCGGGAGGAGCCTCACGTTCCTGAGTCAGGGCCGCGAGCTGCCGCAGCGCGGGACGGGTCAGCGGACGCTCTTTGTCCCACAGGTCGCTCAGCAGCGCGTGCAGTTCGGGCGGCAGACCGCCGCTCGTCGCCATGGCCGTCAAGACCCAGTCGAAACCCTGACTCCGCATATAGCCACGCCAGTTCTCGGCTTCGGCCAGCCGCCGCGCCTGTTCTCGCGCCTCCTCGCGCACCTGATGTGCCCCGACCTGATCGGTCAGACGACTGCCGATCCGGCGGCCTTCCTCCTGACCCAGGACACCGGTAAAGAGGCATGAACTGCCCAGGGGCCCGACGGTCTCGCCGCTCAGGGCGGTGACCCGGAACTCGTACCGCAGGCCGTGGCCCGAGCCGGGCGGGCAGGCCACGCAGGCGAGGCCCGGCTGCGGTGCGCCGTGGTCGGTCACGGACAGGCCGGTGTAGAGGTCGAAGAAAACCGGTTCCAGCTGACCGGGCACCTGGACGAAGGGGTGGGCCGCGCCCTGAGCGACAAGACGGTCCTGGACCTCATCGAGAATACGGCGGGCGGCCGGCACATGGGCGAGAAGATACATAGTGCGCTCACCAGTGTACGGTCTTTTCGGCCGGTCAGGTGGGTATGCCTTGCAATCGCGAGGCCGCCGCACTCCCCATGTGTTTCCGAACGGCCTCACGGCGAAGGAAGCGCCTCTATGTTCTCCGATCCATTAATGTGGCCCCGCCTGTGACAACGCCGCAATTGTTCCTTTCTCATTCTGGGGAGCGGGCCAATTGCGCCCCCTTCGTCCCTTCTCTGTGCGGACCCGTCTGGCCGCACGGTGCGTGGAGGCCCGGACCCCGGCCACTGCCACCCCAATTTCATGTTCCCGAGGATTTCCGATGCGCAATATGATCATGCTCACCCTTGCCGTAACCACTTCTTTCGCCGCCGCACAGACCGTGCGTGTGGGCATGGCCTACGACTCCGGCGGCAAGGCCGACAAGAGCTTCAACCAGAGCGCCTATGAGGGCGCCGGCCGCGCCGCCAAGCAGCTCGGCATCCAGACCAGGGACTTCGAGCCCAGCAGCGCGGTGTCCAACATCCAGGGGATGCGCGCCTTCGCCAAGGACCGCACCAATCTGACCATCGGCGTGGGCTTTGCCAACAACGAGAGCGTCACGTCGGTCGCCAAAGAAAACCCGAATCTCTACTTCGGATTGATCGATGACGTGTCGCCTGCCAAGAACGTCGCCAGCCTGGTGTTCAACGAGGAACAGGGCAGCTACCTCGTGGGCTACCTCGCCGCCCTGAACAGCTCGACCGGCGTGGTCGGCTTCGTGGGCGGCATGGACATTCCCCTCATCCACAAGTTCGAGGCGGGCTACACCGCCGGGGTCAAGGCCGCCAACCCCAAGGCGCGGGTGTTCGCGCAGTATGTCGGCACCACGCCCGCCGCCTGGAACAACCCGGCGAAGGCCAAGGAAATCGCGGCCGGCATGCGTGGCCGCGGCGCCGACATCATCTTCGCGGCTGCCGGTGGCTCGGGTAACGGCGTCGTGGACTACATCCGCCAGACCCAGTGCCTCAAGGCCGCGCAGCTGCCCTCGGGCCTCAAATTCACGAGTGACAACTTCAAGAATGTCGTCAAGAGCACCGGGTACAAGACCGCCTGCGCCGGCGACACACGCCCAATGTTCTTCATCGGTGTGGACAGCAACCAGAACTACCTCGGCGACTTCGATAAGAATCCCGGCACCCTGAACCACGGCCTGACGAGCATGCTCAAGCGTGTGGACAACGCCGTCTACGCCCTGATCCGGGACGTGAAGGCGGGCAAGTTCAAGGGTGGCGAGCGCCGTTTCGGCCTCAAGGACGGCGGCGTGGGCTACGCGGTCGACGAATACAACCGCTCGCTCATCAGCAGCGAGCAGGTCCTGAAGGTCGAGGCCGCCAAGACGCAGATCATGAGCGGCGCGATCAAGGTCCCCACCAAGTAATACCGGCCGCCTCACCGGCAAGACTGGGCTGTGTAGCAAGGAAAGACAGGCACAGGCTCTCCACTCTCCTCCGCCTGTCTCTCCAGTCCCTGGGCGGCTACCTTCCCTGTCTCTCCGGTCCATGTCTAGTCTATGTCAGGGCAAGGCGCCACTCCGTTCTTCCTGTGCCGGCAAGGCGGGCAACGCCGCCGAGAGCTGCACCTGGGGGAACTGTTCTTCGAGGAAGTCCAGGGCGGCCCGGAACGCCTCGTCAGGCACGCCCGCCCAGGCGGGAACGTCTACTGTACCGATCAGGGTAGTCGTCCGCTCGAGATAGTCCTGAACCACTTCTCGTGTTCCTGGGCGCATCTTAAATCCGGTCGTCGATTCCAGCTCGAGGGCGGCCAGGGAAAGCTCAGCCGCCCACCTGTACTGCCGGACCTCCATGGCCAGTTGGGCGATGTCTTTCAGGAGCACTCCGCGCGGTCCTGCACTGCCAATCTGCACGAACAGCCGCACCGACCGGTGGAACTGGTCGGCGGCTTCCGGCAGCCGACCACTCTCCTGTAGTGACTTGCCCATGTTGAAGTAGCTCACAGCACACCCCTGCAGGTCGCCCAGCCCCTCCTTGAGTCGCAAACTCTCGGCCTCCAGAGCCCTGACCTCTTCCGGGTCCTCGGAGACATTGGCGATGTTGCCCAGCGCATAAGCCACGCCCTGTACGTCGCCGACCTCCCGTTTCAGCTCGAGGCTGCGTTCAAAAGACACCTTGGCGGCCGGGTAGTTGTCTTCGTACGCCTGAAGAATGCCCAGGTCGTTGTAGGTCGTCGCCAGGCCCTGCAGATCCGGGATCTCCTGCCACAGCGCCATGGCCTGACCAAACGCTTCGCGCGCTTGGGGGTACTCTCCGAGATCACGCGAGAGAATGCCCTGCATGAGCAGGACAGAAGCCTGGCCTTCACGGTCCGCAAGCGCGCGGTAGACCTCTAGCGCGGCGACGTAGCGGCCGACCGCCTGCGACTTGTACCCGCGGTCGCGGTCGAGGCCTCCGGCGCAGCGCAGCGCGAGGGCGTAGGCGGACGACGCCCTGAGCACAGGATCTTCCTCTGCCTGCTCGAGAAACAGATCGAGCCAGGCCAGCCCCTCCTTGAACAGGCCCCGTACGTACCAGAACCAGTGCAGCGCCCCGGCCAGCCGCAGTCCGCGCCCGGTCGCCCCAGTCCGCAGGGCATAGCCCAGGGCGCTGCGCAGGTCGGGATAGATCAGGGCCAGCGTACCGAGCACCTGGGCCTGCTCCCGGCCCTTGAGCCGGGGAGCCGCCCCTTCGGCCAGAGCCAGGAAGTGGTCGAGATGCCACTCCAGACGCTGCTGCAGGGCGTCACCCAGTTCTTCCAGCGCGTAGGCACGCAGACTTTCGTGCCAGAAGTACCGGCCGTCGTACCCTTCGTTCAGCAGTGAGCGCTGCTCAAGAATCTGCACGTCATCTACCTGTGCCCCAGCCGCCTGCGCATCACCCAACGTAAAGGGAGCACGGAAGACAGCCAGAGCCGTATAGACCTCCCGCAGCGGCCCCGGCAGTGCCTGCCATGACTGCGCGAACACGGCCCGCAGCGACCGGTGCCGCCCGGGCACGTCGTGGAGGGAGGTCTGCAGCGCGTCCCAGCTTTCCCCCAGACGCCGAAGAATCTCATCAAGCGGGTACTCGGCGACGAGAGCTGCCGCCATCTCGATGGCGAGAGGACTGCCTTCGCAGTGCTCGACGATCCGAGCCATGGTCTGCTCCTGGCCACGACCATCGAACGTCAGGTCCGCCCGGCGGGCCCGATCGACGAACAGCCGGGCGGTGCTGTCCGTCGCCTCACCCTCCGAGCGGTGGTCCAGCTCCCCGAGCCGACCCAGCTTCAGGACGCGCTCGGCCTGAAAGGCAAGGCGCTGGCGTGAGGTGACGAGCACACGTACCTGCGGACAGGCCTCCAGGAGAGCAGGCAACAGATCGGCCATCCCGAGCAGGTGTTCGAAGTTGTCCAGCACTAGGAGCAGCGACCGGGAGCCCAGGGCCCGGAATAGCCGCTCACGGGCCGTACCTTCCCCCTCGACCGGGACGCCCAGGGCCTGAAGCATCACTCCCAACACGTGCCCTTCACTTTCGAGTGGGGCCAGCGAGAAGAAATAGACGCCTAGGCGCTGCTCTGCAAGGTAGCGCCGTGCGATGTGGGCCGCCAGCCGGGTCTTGCCCATCCCGCCTGGCCCTACGATGCTGAGCCAGCGGTCAGTCAGTTCCGGCGAAGTGAGCTGCTCCAGAGACATCCGGCTCTCATAGGCGCGGCCGAAAAAACGGGTCGGAAAGCTGGGTAACCCCCAGGCGACAGGAGCTAAACGGGGTGCAGGCGGCGTCCGGTGGGTACGGCCCAGAAGATCGGTTAGAGCAGGCGGCAACGGCGCACCCAGTTCACGGTCGAGGTACGACCGGTGCTGCTCAATCACCTTGCGGGCCTGGGCCATGTCTTCGTGTGCCAGATAGGTCGTTGCCAGCTCGGCCACGAGCCCGGAATCGTCGGGCGTCAGCTGCACCCCCTGATGAAGTAGGGCGACGAGCTCCTGGTCCTGACCACTCTGCTGATACTGCCGGGTCAACTGCCACAGGGCGTGCAGATAGTCGGCGTGCAACTGGGCCCGCTGCTCCTCCACCCACGAATCGAGCGCTTCAATATCTGGTGTGGGAACGCCGTGCAGGAGTGGTCCCTTATAGAGGGCAATCGCCGCCGCCCACTCCCGTGCGGCATGGTGACGCCGAAACTCGGAGACGTCGGAGTCGCCAGTCCACCGGATGAGAGCCTTTGTAGCATCTACGCCCTGACCCAGCGGCGTCTGCTTGAGCCGGAACAACCGCTGACGAAGCGAGTTCGACGACGCGGCAGAATCCACCTCCGGCCAGAGCAGTTCAGCCAGGGCTTCACGGGACATGGGTTGGCCCAGAACAGCGAGGATCGCCACAACCCAGGTATTAAGGTTGGGCGCGAGCGAAGTCTGTGCGGGTGCTTCGTTGTCCTGACCCCATAGCCCACCCAGCAACCAGATTTTCACGCTTCTATCATCTCATATTACTGGTCTACATCTCCTGATTGTGTTCCCAGACAGGGCCAAAGGAGAGCTCATGCTGCTAGTGAACCCAGACCCGGAAATCAGGCAACAAAAAAGCGCCCTCTGAGAGAGGGCGCAAATGTTCCGTGTTGGGGAGAAAAAAGAAAAACCCCCGCACTGACCGACTTTTCCGGGCTGCTGCCAGCCGAGTATCATTGGCGCTGCTGTGTTTCACGACCCAGTTCGGCATGGAGTGGGGTGGGTCCACAGCGCTGGGCTGCTGCCAGCCGAGTATCATTGGCGCTGCTGTGTTTCACGACCCAGTTCGGCATGGAGTGGGGTGGGTCCACAGCGCTGTGGGCACGGGGGTGTCTAGATTTTGGGTACTGCCACACACATGATGGACCTGCGAGGTTCAGAAAGAAGAGGAGAGATCAAGACCTCGTCTGATGAGCACCAGTCAGCTGAGCACATTGCTGTGCTTGCACCTCTGGCCTCTTGACCCGGTGGTC
>NZ_LMOM01000030.1 GCF_001424185.1 Deinococcus sp. Leaf326
CACCGTCAGGTCCAAACTGGCCGTCCCCGTCGACGCTTCCGTGAGCTGCCCGGCGCGCAGCTCCATACCGTACGTGTTGAAGCTGCTCACCGTATTGCTCTCGAGAAGGAACTGCCCCCGGCTGTTCCCGTTCGCCACGATGCTGAACCCGCTGCCCCCACCCGCGTACGTATTCCCGATCGCGATGGTGTTATTCCGGAAGATGCCCTTGTCGATATTGGTGCTGGTCGTCGTCCGTTCAGCGGCGTAGACGATCCCACTGGTGCCCGACGTGTTGCTCAGCGTATTGCGCTCGAACAGGAAGCTGTTGGCCCCGGTGCCCTTGGAGTCCAGCGAGACCGCCCGACCGGTGTTGTTCGTGAAGGCGCTGTCACTCACCGTCAGGCCCACACGTCCCGTCTCCCCCGTCTTGAGACTGAAGATCAGGCCACTCATCGAGTTCTGGGCCTGAACACGGGCGAGGCTCAGCGTCAGGTCGGCACTGCCTGGCTGGATTCTGTAGCCCACACCGTTCCCCCCGGTCGCCTGGACGGTGCCCCCAGTGCCGGCACTGCCCGCGCCCAGAACCTTCAGGCTTCCGCCGACGCTCGTCAGATCCACACCTGCGCCAGCGGCCGCCGGATTGGTCGCGTCCAGACGGACGGCCGTCGCGTCGAGGGTTCCGGTCGTCAGATTCAGAGCAGGACCCGCCGTCGCAGTGACGCCGCCCAGGGTGGCGCTCAGCTTCCCGAAGTTCGTGCCGACGATGCCGCCCGTGGTTCCGCTGATGTTCAGGCCCCGGACCGTATTGTTGCTCGCCAGGGTCAGCCCCACGCCAGAAGCGTTCCCGATGCTGGCCGGCGCCGCGCCGGCCGGCAGTACGCCGACCTCCCCAACCTTCAGTTCGTTGCCCTCGCCGATCAGGGTCTGGTTGTCCTTCAAAACGATGCCGGCGTTCTGGCCGTTGGCCGTGCCGTTGCCCCGGAAGACGTAGATAGTATCTGCCGCGGCCGAGGCCGACTGCGCCGCCGCCAGAGTCTGGAAGGGGGTGGTCTGGCGGCCGTCGCCCGCAGCATTCGCCGCGTTGTTCACGTACCAGACCCGCTGATTGATACTGACCGGCGCCGTCTGCGCGGGGCTGGTGCAGCCCGCGCCGTCGCCGACTGTGTANGCGGCCGTCGCCCGCAGCATTCGCCGCGTTGTTCACGTACCAGACCCGCTGATTGATACTGACCGGCGCCGTCTGCGCGGGGCTGGTGCAGCCCGCGCCGTCGCCGACYGTGTAGTTCAGGCTGTCGGCCGTCGCCGTGCTGCTGACGCCGTCGCCTGCCTTCGACGTGAAGGCGTAGCTGCCGTCGCTCGCCACSGTCGCCGTACCCCCACGCGCCGTGCCCGTGCCCGCGAAACTCARGGTRGAWGGGGAATAGRCCGAGTAGAAGGACGCCAGACCCTGCGCCGCCGGGACGTTCAGCGTGGTATTGCCGATGGCGCTCCGCGCCGTCGGCGGAGTCTTCAGGGCGACGTTGCCCCCGATYCCYGCGAGGCGACCGGTGTTGCCGGCSGTCGTGGCCGAACCGACGAASAGGGTRTTGGCCCCGGCCAGGGTGGTGCCGCACAACGTGGCGATCTGGGTATTCGCCCCCAGGGCCGCGGCGCGTGCCTGAACGCTGCCCGCGACGGCCTGTTCTTCGGTGCTCTGCGTCACGCGGGTCACCGGATCGTCGACCACCGCGAACATCGCSGTGACCGCGAAGGGATCGGCGGCYGCGTCGGCCTGAAGCGGAAACTTCAGGCCGACCGTCACGACCCCGTCGTACTGACCGGCCGCCGGATTGGCCGGGAGGGTGCGGGTGGCCGTCTGGGTCCGGTTACGGACCACGAACCCGAAGGGAAACACGCGGGTCGTTCCGGTGACGTTGCCCAGCGCACTCACTTCGCCCTCGGTAAACACCTGAAGGTCCTGTGCACCCGCGAGAGGCAGCGGGGTATCGGTCGCCCGGTCATAGGCCATACCCGGCGTGGGCACGATAGTGGGAGCGATGGACGGATCAGCGGCCGTGCCATCGAAGCGTGAAATCTGGCTGTATGGGGTCTGGCCGATGGTGTTGGGCGTACTCGCGCCCAGGAGGGTCAGGTTCTGCCGGGCCGTTGTGGACGCGGTGCCCGACGAGGAAGCGTTGCGAATCCGGAAGGTCACGGAAACGTACCGCGCCCCGCCGGCGCCGCGGCGCCCCACTGTGAACGAGCCGGTGGACACCACGTCCGCCTGGACCGAGTCGAGGTTGCTGAGTGCTTGGGCGCCCAGACCGGCTGCCGGTTGCACGCTGGCGGTGACGGTACCGTCATCGTTCAGCCCACTGAGCTTGATCTCCACCAGTCCCAGNCTGAGTGCTTGGGCGCCCAGACCGGCTGCCGGTTGCACGCTGGCGGTGACGGTACCGTCATCGTTCAGCCCACTGAGCTTGATCTCCACCAGTCCCAGAGCCTGAAGAGGCTTCGGCTGCTCGGTCGGGACAGGGACCGTCTCTACCAGGGTGCCGGGCACCGTCCCCACGACTGGGGAAGGGGTGGGCGCAGAAGTCACAGCAGCTGGCGGCTGCGGAGCGGAACAGGCCGCCAGCAGAACTGCAGGGAGAAGGAAGCTCAGCCTCGCGGGCGTGGGCCGAAGGGCGCGGCGCCCCGGTCGGGGGGACGGACGAAGGTCGTCACTCATGGTGTTCTCCTGGTTCAGGGGCAGGTATTGACGAGGTAGGCGGCCCCGGCTTCACCGGCCGCGCCGGCCGTGCGGACCTGACAGATCCTGCGCAGGGTCGTTCCCGCCGGCCCCGCCGTGAGGGTGGTGCCCGGCAATACGTTGAGAACAGTCGCGCCTACAGCGGAGGCGCGGGTGCTGACCCCGGTGTTGCCGAGCGCCTGCTCCTCCAGAGACTGAGTGACGGCGGTCACGCTGTCCTCGATGACCAGAAAGCTCATGCGGAAGGCCCACGGATCGGCGGCCGRGGTRGCCTGCAGGGGCAGCTTGACCGAGAGGGTGACCCGGCCGCTGTAGACCCCTGCGGCCGGACTGGCCGGGAGGRTCCGGCTGCCCGCCGGGGTATGCACGGTGAAGCCGTAGGGCAGAACGGTCGTCACSCCCAGGGCCTGGTAGGTGGTGGGCGCGCCGTTTCTGGAGAAATTGGCCGGCAGGACGTCGTTCTCCGAGAACACCTGCAGGTCTTCTCCCCCCGGGGANCCCAGGGCCTGGTAGGTGGTGGGCGCGCCGTTTCTGGAGAAATTGGCCGGCAGGACGTCGTTCTCCGAGAACACCTGCAGGTCTTCTCCCCCCGGGGAAAGCACCGGCTGGGCACTCAGGGGGTCGTAGCGCATGGCGTGGGAGGGCATCATGCTGCGGGCCACCCCGGCGGCGACCGGCGAGCCGCCGAAAGTCGTGACGGCGCGGAAGGCGGTCGTGCCCAGGCTGTCCGCGACCGGAACGGCGAGCAGCGTGACGTTCTTGCGGTCCCGCGCGACGGGGGTGTTCTGCTGGTCGGCGTTGCGGACGCGGAAGGTGGCGGTGACATACCGCGNCGGAACGGCGAGCAGCGTGACGTTCTTGCGGTCCCGCGCGACGGGGGTGTTCTGCTGGTCGGCGTTGCGGACGCGGAAGGTGGCGGTGACRTACCGCGCTCCCCCGGCGCCCCGCGTGCCCGTGTTGAAGACACTGACGCTCAGGGGATCGAACTGGAGGCTGTCGGCCTGATCCGCCAGGGCCAGCGCCTGCAGGCCACTTCCAGCCGACATAGACGTCATCCGGGCGACCGGCTGGGTAAGACCCTGCTCCCCCTGGCTGAGGCCCGAAATACTCAGTTCGACCAGCCCGACCGAGTGCAGGGCTGAAGCCGGGGCCTGCGCCGTAGGCGTGGACATACAGCCGCTGAGAAGCGCGGTGAGGGCGGCGCCCGCCAGCCAGCCAGCGGTACGGAACATGGGGCCTCCTTGAGCAGTGGGGAGTGCGGATGCCAGAGACCGGCCTACCATTGCACTTTCTTGAAAAAGCTGTCCGGCTCGCTGAAGGCGTTGCTCCCCGGCCCCACAGGAAGGCTGATGACGAGGGTGACTTACCAAGGTCCGTGAGCTTGGGGGCCTGGTAGCTCTCGGCGGGGGTTTGGGTCACGGTGCGGGGGTCTTCGGCAAGGACAGGACGCTGATTCATGAGGCTCCTAGGGTGTGAGTTCGGCGGTGACGAAATCGATGAGCGATACGGCATGTGCTGTATCAAACCCAGTTGCCTCATCAATAATTAATCTCAAGATAATGCCCCCCCGTTATCTCACCGTTACATCAGGCATATGTTTCTCAGAAATCCGGAGGCAGGGAGGATGAATCTTAAGCGTCTCTGGCTCAGACATGGGGCGTCTGGGCTAGGACTGATCGCGTGATTTTATCGGACTGGACGCTTTCTTTCGGGCTAGGGATGCGGTAAACTGGGCGGGTTCCACAAGGGGAACGGGGTGCATGACAATCAGGACAGAGGGGGCAATCCAGTTGTGCGAAACGCACCTGGGATTGCAGCCCAGGTGCGTCTGAAAGGAGGTGATCTTTACGAGAAAGCAACGTAAGGATACACCGAAGCGCACGCGAAAGCCAGTGAGATGGGCTGATGTGGCGGTCCTCGTGACCGCCCTCGGCACCTTATTTACTGGCCTCGCGGCCCTGCTCAACGCCCTGAAGTAACACCCTCTCGCTCCTGACCCAGACGCTCCGGACCTCCCAAAGAACACCTGCCCGCCATCACTGGCGGGCAGTCCTGTTTGAGGTGAGCTCCTCCCAAGTCAACGGTCGTCACACGCACGCGCGGCGGCATAGAACTGCGCCTCCTCAGCGATCCGCTGGCGCAGTTCCTGCGGCATAGGCCGTCTCTCATTAGACTGTCGATGCCCTCCCAGAAGACGTACGCGGAACTGTACGGCATTCAGCTCAGTCGCTTCATCCCAATGGATATTTTTTTGGATCGGCGAGCCCGACGTACTCTGGAGACGCAGTCGGGCCACCCTGGACCTGCTCTGCCACCGAACCAGGAACACCTCGCTTACCTTCCAACTCTGTAGCAAACAGTTCGGCGTCATCTTGTGGGATGTAGCCTAACTGCATCCACCCATCATCACGCATCCAGCGGCGGGTATTTCCGCTAATGCCCGCTACGGTGAGAAAATTGTCCTTCAAAGGCGCTTCAGCCGCACGGCGGAATAACTGCACTGCGTCCCTGGGGCTCAACCAGGTGCTGAGATGCCGAGCATCCTGAGGCTGCGGCTCGAAACTACAAATTCGTACGGCAACGAATTCCAAACCGTAGCGGTCAGCATACATCTGGCCCAGCGCTTCACCGTAGACTTTGCTGACTCCATAAAGACTGTCAGGACGCGGCGGAGTGTCCATACCGAGCAGGTCAGGACTTGTCGGCCCACTGAGAACTGGCCTGGGGTATCCACCCACTGCATGAATACTGGAGGCAAAGACGATCCGCTGTACACCCGCCTGCCGGGCCGCCTCCAACACATGGAAGGTGCCGTCTATATTCACCGCTCGGATGTGCGCGTGGTCATGTTCGTCGGGGATACCGCCCAGGTGGATCACAACCTCTGCGCCCTCTACAGCAGTACGGACTGCCTTGAAGTCGGTGAGGTCAGCCGGACGCAGGATCTCGCCTTCCATTGCCGGATCCAGATCAGCGATGTCAGACAGAAGGAGCGGGTGTATCCCTCGCAGTCCTTCGCGTAGCGTCCGTCCGATAATCCCTGCCGCGCCGGTCAATAAAATACTTGGCATGTCTGGAGAATATCTGGCAGGCTACCGAGCTCGTTAGGCCCTTGGTTTTTCCGATCAATCGCTCAGGTGTGTCGTCGGGGAGGCTCAGCGTAACCAGTCCTCGGCCTGCGCCTGTCAGGCCTCCGGCGTCATCTCCCGCTCGGCCTGGGCCTGCCGGAAACTCTGGCTACTCAACCGGGTCTCCGCTTCCCGCTGAATGCGCTGGCTGACCTGCCGGTGTTCCTCCGGCGTCTCCGGCGCCTCCTTCCCAATCGCCATCCCGGACAGGAGGTCATACGGCACCTCCGGCAGGTACGCCCGGTGATAGTCCACAGCCCGCGCAGCCTCATGCTTCCTCCGGCGCGCCCGCTTCATCCCAACACCTCACCCAGCGTCTTGTCCACCGGGAGCAGCACCTCTTGGGGGAACGCGCCTACAGCGAGAGCGGTGCGCAGCAATTCCTCATAACTATGCTCCCATGCCATGAATCGGTCCGTCCGGCTCGGGTGCGTGAACTCGGAATGGAAGAAAGCCTGTTCCCAATCCGACTGGGTCGCGGGCGTGCACGCCTCCGGGTACTGGGTCGTGCCTCGACACACCTGCCCAGACCCGAAGGTGTTCCACAGCGGCGCATGGAACAGCGGCGACTCCAGGGTTGGGCGCTCCTCGCCCTGACAGGCATACACGCGCAACGTGCCTGGCGTCGCCACGAACACCAGACCCGGCAGGGGGATGAGCAGGCCCGTCAGTGTCCCAATGGAGCGCGTCTCGGCATAGGCCGGGTTGAAGAGGAGGCTCTGGGGGCCAGGGCGTCGCCACCACGCCACCGCAACCGCAGAAATGGCCAGAGTGTTCTCGAAGGTCGGCTTCAACTGCGCGCCCCCGAGGGCCTGGATCACCCGTTGCCGCGCTTCATCACCCAGGGGTGCGGCGGGGCCCAGAATGGGCTGTCCTCCGGCCTCCTGGACGGGGTGGTGCAGCAAGAGGTCCTGTTGCCCGGCGTAGAGCACCAGTGCCCGCACCGGGCGCAGGAAGACCGGCGAGACCTCGGTGCTGGCCCTGGGGGACGGATCAATCGCGATGGTGGCAGGCATAGGCGCGCCTGGCCCCCGATCTGGGGGCCAGAGCTCTGGTGGTCTGAGTTGGAAGAGGCTGAATGGTAGGACTTGATGGCGCCATTGGAACGCAAAAGTCTGCAGCCACTGGCGGAATGTGTGGCACCCGGTCAATACGCGCAGCTGCACCGTTTTGTACCGGTCAGTCCTTTAAACGATGATCAGATCGGCGCAGTGTTCACGCGTCATGCTCAACGATGGGTTGGAGCGGCGGATTGCCGGCGCCTCGCCGAGTTAGCGACGGAGTGACCTTCTCAGATGCGGAGATTGGGTGAGGGGTGAGGCGCGACACAGAAGGAGGATGCCCAAATATAGCCTTCCAGGTTCGGCGGAAATGACGGGGGTCACTGAACCCTGAACGGTTTGAGATCTCTTCGAGCGTGAGCCGGGGATCAAGCATCAATTCACGCGCCACTTCCAGCTGAAGGCGCGTCCTGTACTCGCTCATGCTTAATCCAGTCTGGACCTTGAACGCCCGGGCAAGACCACGAACAGTCAAGCCAGCCAGCTGCGCGAGGACCTCGTCACTGGCCTGACGCACAGGGTTCTGCATGAGGTAATCCTGCACCCGGTGCACGCCGCCGTGCAGATGCGTACGGTACTGCAGGTACACGCTGGGAGGACCAGCCTGCCCATTGCGGCGCATGTACACCACAAGGTCGCGCGCTGCTTTTGCCGCCAGGATTGATCCGTAGTCACGTTCCACCAAAGACAACGCCAGGTCAATGCCCGACGTGATGCCCGCGCTGGTGCTGATGGACCCGTCATGCACGAAGAGCACCCCATCCTGCACCCTCGCGCGCGGATGACGGCCCTGGAGTACTTGCAGGTGCGCCCAGTGGACCGTACAGCGGCGATCATCGAGAAGTCCGGCTTCCCCCAACACCAGTGCGCCCGTACAGACACTCGCCAGGTGAGCACCACCCGATACGGCATCTTGCAGCCACCGAATGACCGAGGGGGTGATCAGTTGCTCAGGAAGGTCGTCAGGATCAAGCTGAATTCCAGGCACCACGACCAGGTCTCCAGGCCGGACGCGTGACCAGACGTCCAACCGCGACAGGTGCAGCCCTTGTGCGGTTCTGATCTCAGGGACTGCGCCCACAAACGACATGGTGTAGTTGGCACCAGCCCTGACTGCTGAGTCGAACACCTGGACGGGACCAGCAAGGTCGAGGAGCTGAACCTCTGGCAATACTAGAAAGTGGACGTGACGCGATTCCGGCGGTGATGACTGATCACGGTGGGTCATGGACGCCTCTCGTACGCCGTTCCCCTTGCGCTGGTGCAAGTCGACGCTGGGAACGGCACGCTGAAATCTTACACAATTGTCCGCTATGAGGGAGTGGCCTCCATCAATCGCTGGCCTACTGTGGGAAACGCTCCCTAACTAGACAAATGCGAGGTGGTCATTTTGTCCGGCATTTGACCAGTACTGTCCTTCAATCTCTCTCCATGCGGTCCCATAGTGCTTCTCAGGGTGTACACACCACGCCAATCACAGCCCCCTTGGCGAAGGGTTGGCGGGTACGACTGCGCTCAGCACCCCAAGGAGTTGTTATGCAGACTATTGCTGGTATCGCCATTCCTGACAGTGCACTGGCGCGTGAAGCCACGGACCTCGTCCGGTCGCACGAAACGGACCTCCTGTTTCACCACTCGCTCCGTGTCTACTACTTCGGGGCGCTCAAAGGACGCCACCGTGGCCTTCAGTACAACGCGGAGCTGCTCTATCTCGGCGCGATGTTTCATGACCTCGGCTTGACTCCTGCCTACAGCAGCGCCACAGAGCGTTTCGAAGTAGACGGCGCGAACGCCGCCCGGGATTTTATGCAGCGCCACGGTATTCCCAATCAGGACATCGACCTTGTCTGGGACGCCATTGCCCTGCACACTACTCCAGGAATTCCCAAGTTCAAGAAACCCGAAGTCGCGTTGGTCACTGCCGGCGTCGAAACGGACGTGCTGGGCTTGGATCTTGATGAAATCAGCCGGGCAGACCGGGACCCCGTGGTCACGCACTACCCCCGCGTTCAATTCAAAGAAGGCATTATTCAAGCGTTCTCCCAGGGCATCAAGCACAAACCCGAAACGACCTTCGGCAATGTCAAAGCGGACGTGCTGGAGCTGACCCTCCCCGGGTACCAGCGTGTCAATTTCTGCCGCCTGATCCACGATTCGCCCTGGACAGACTGACTTCCGTACCGCCTTACCAAGCGCTTGGAACAGACTGCGGTAACTGTTTGAAGTCTTTTGATTCGGCTCACTAGTCCACGAGGGCGTCCCACATCTCACGAACCCGGCGCTGCATGTCGAGCACGACCTCGAAGTAGCGCAACGCCCGCTCATGGGAGGGTCCATCCGTCACGGCGAAGTCCTGCAAGCACTCCATCTCCCCGTAGTCATCGTTGCTCAGGTAGTCGCCTAGCTCGTTGTAGAACTCCAGCACCGGATCATGGACCTGATCCCGCTGGCAAATCACGACGTCGACCGCACCGGGATGGATCAGACGTCCTTCGCACCATCCCCGACCTTGCATGATGGTCTGGGGGAGCGTCGGCAGATGATCGAGCAGGGCGCACAACGCTGGAATGCCTTGCAGGTCTTGGACCTCCGGCAACCGCAGCAGGGCGAGGTGGCTGGGATCGCCCTTGAAGAGCGGCCGAGGGAACCTCTTGCCCACCTGCCCTGGACTCCACCTGCCCTGCCGCTCTGCCCACCGCCACAGGTCCCGCTCGCTCGGCTGGATCTCCTCCCGACTGGCCTCGTTCAGGTCGTCTAGAACGTCGTTCTGCCACATGTCCCCGTAGTGCAGTTCCAGGAACCCCAGGTAGGCATCTTGGGCCGTGAAGATGGGGGCGTACGGTGACAAGGCTTTGTGCAGGCGCGCCAGAACGGCCCCGAAGAGCAAGGGGTGGACGCGCCCGAGGTCCGCTCGTAGACGATGCAGGGAAAGGACGCGGCCTCGTCGGGGCCAGATGACCAGGCTGAGGCCCCCCTCGGGCATCCAGGTGGGCGAGACTGTTCCCACCTCGACATGCACGTCTGGGGCGCTCAAGGTCTCGTGATGTGCCTGGACGTACTGCCGGGCAAGGTAGTCGAACGGCTGGTCCCCTGGGAGGGGCGGACTCAAGCGCAGGAGGCCCTCGCGCGCGAAGCGCAGCACCGTCTCGCTGAGCTGCCCATGTTCCCGCTGTGCAGCGGGCTGATACGCCTGCAGGAGAAAGCCGGTGGGCAGCCCTGCCGCCTGGGGGACGTTCAGAGGAGCAGGGGGGGTACCAGGACCAAGTCCGAGGGCAGGGTCGAGGTGCCCAGCGGCAGGGTCTTGATCGCCCAGGTGAGCTGGCCGCTCAGGTGCAACTCGGCGAGCTCGGCGAGGATGAGGGACGTGCGGGGTGGGGGCGGTCGCTGAGCGTGCAGCCATGTGGTCAGGTCCTCCAGGGTGTATTCAGGCGTCGGGGCTGGGGTGGGGCTGCGCGGGCTCATTCCCCGACCGGGGCTGCCGGGCGCGCGCGCGACTTTCGGGGCGCTCTGGGCTTGCGCAAGGGCAGCAAGGGTCGCTCCTTCTTCTTCTTGCTCGGCGGCGTTTCAGGCACATCCAGCGCCACGCTATGGACCGTACCGCTCAGGTTGACGAACACCGCGCAGTGCGGCGTCTCTCCATGCAGGATCAGTTTCCCGATGAGTTCGGCCGCCTCCAGAGCGATGTGCGGGTTGATGAACAGGCTCTGCCGGGTCAGCGCTTCGGCGGCCGAGCAGCTGGGCGTATTGACCTCTCGGCCCTGCATGCGCGTCGCGTCCCGGTCGAGGATGTGCAGAAGGCGTTCCGGGCCCCCTCGGAGCTGCCCGAGGACCACCTGCCCGGTGTCCCGCTCGTTCCCGCAGTCCAGCCAGTAGTGCACGCTCCGGCCCTGCAGCGCCTCGTAAATCTCCCGGCGACTCTTGCCGGAATCCACGCAGCTGATGACGATGTGGCTGCCCTGGGCGAAGTCGGCGGCCTCTGCCCGGCGGGGAAAGGCCTCCCACGCCCGCCCGGCGTACAGGTTGCAGCGCTCGATGAGCGTGATGGCCTTGTACCGACCGACATCGGCGGGCGCGAAGTTCTGGCGGGTGAGGTTCGTGACACTCACGACGTCCGGATCGAAGGCGCGGATGTGCAGGCCAGCGCCCCCGAGCTGGCGGATCGCCACGTCCACGCGCAGGAGCAAGGTGAGCAGGAGACTGCCGGTACCGCCGACGCCGATCAGGGTGATCTCAATGCGCTTGTAGGGATCGAAGGTGATTCGGTGCATGGGCGTGTCTTGGCCCCGCCGCGGGCGGTGGGGCCAGAACTGCGCCACGCACCACGGCAGGGCCTGGGGGAACGCGGTATGACAGGGGCGTGATCCGTGACCAGCTGCTCTCCCCTCCCCCGGCCGACCTCGCAGCGTTCCTGAACCGGCATACCCGCTCACGGGACTGCCTGGTGCAGGTCGCCGGGCTCGCGGAAGTGACCTACCAGGGCCGGGCGGCGAGTACCGCCGACGTGGGGACGTACTTAGTACTGATCAAGCAGGACGGGAGCCTCCAGATTCACCACCCGACGGGCATTAAGCCGATGAACTGGCAGCCGAAGACGGACAGCATCACCGCGCGGGTGGATGAGGACGTCTGCATGCTGCTGGCCTCGCGGCGGAGTCCGGAGGAACTGGTACAGGTGGTCTTCCTGGAGCCCCAGGTCGCGCTCGCGCTGGAACTGGCGCAGGCCGGGGGCTTTGTGCTTCAGGGGTCGGAAGCCCAGATGCAGCAGACCCTGGCGGAGCACCCGGAGCTGATCGAGCCGGGCTTGCGGGTGCTGAATCGGGAACTGATGGTGGAGTCGGGCGGCATCGACCTCTACGCCCAGGATGCGCAGGGACGATACGTGGTGGTGGAACTCAAGCGTGGCCGCGCTACGCAGCACGCGGTGTCCCAGTTGGCGCGGTATGTGAGGTCGGTCGAACAGAAGCTGGGAAAGCGGGCGGTGGTACGGGGTATCCTGGCGGCCCCGTCCATCACGACGCCGGCGCGGCTGGAGTTGGAGAACCGAGGTCTGGAGTTCCGGGAGGTCTCCGCGCTGCCGAGTGCCGTAGCACCCGCAGGGAGCGGGCTGGTGCAGCCCTCGCTCTTTGACTGACACCGACTCCCCGTAGGATGTCGCTATGGATGTTCGTGACTCGCAGGGTGTCGTGGATCTTGAGGCCAACATCGACGATTCCGGTGAGGTGATTCTCTCCTTGAACAAGCGCGCTCTTGACAACCTGATTGAGCAACTCCAGTCCATTTCTCTTGCAGCGGTGGCGGGTGGACATGTGCATCTCGATGATGAGGTCGGTCTGGAAGGCAATATTCGCTCCCTCATCATCCTGCGGAGGGAGGAACGATAGATCTTCTCTCCACACGAGAACGCGGCGGATATCTCTATCCGCCGCCTTTCTTCCAGAAAGATCCGGTTAAAGCGCTTCTTTGAGGGCCACTGCGACCTTGAAGGCGACTTTCTTGCCCGCAGGAATCTCAATCTTCTCCGTGGTCCCTGGGCGCACGCCCGTCCGCGCGGCCGTCTCCTTGACGCTCAGCGTGCCCAGGCCGGGCAGCCCGACTGCTTTCCCGCTCTTGAGCGCGTCGAGAATAATGTCGAGGGTGGCATCGAGCATCTCACTGCTCTGCTTGCGCGTGAGACCGGACTTCTCGGCGATCAGATCCGTCAGTTGCGTTTTCGCGAGTTTGTTCCGCTCGGCCGGAGCCGCAGCGGCCACCGGCGCAGGTGCAGCCTTGGGGGTAGCTTTCGGCGCCGCCTTGGGTGCCGCCTTCGTCGACTTTTTCGTCATACCCGGCATCCTGAGACCTCTCCATCTCAAACGCAAGTTTCAGGAATCTTCAGGTCGAGGCTCCGGGAACCCCACAGTCAACCAGTACCCGATCTCCCCCACCGCCTGACCGGTCAGCGCCAACTCCGTTTCCCAGGCCGCCCACGCCTGCTCCAAGACCTCCGAGTGGCACCCCAAGTCGTCTCCGAGCGCCCGGCGCAATCGGGGCAGGCACACCTCGCCCCGCTGATCTGCAGCGTAGAAGCCTGCCAGCTGCTCGATCAGTTGCGTGGTGGTCCAGGTCGTCAGGAGCATGTCGTGCCGATTATGGCCCTGTGAGCGTCACGAGGTACGTGTTGAGAAAGGTCTCCTCAGACATTTGCGTGAGCGTGCACGTGGGGTCATCCCCCTGGCGTTCCTGAAGAAGCACGATCTTTTTCCCCGGCAGGCCTTCGCCCCAGTACAGCACCCGCGCACAGTGACCGGGGAAGCGCTGGTGCCGGTAGACGGGCGCCTGGGCGGGCTGCTCGGCCAGGCGTAGGGCCTGCTTCGTGCGCCCGACGACACAGCCCCGCGCGTGCGTCTCCTGTGCGGTCTTTTCCCACGTCGATGCACAGTGTCGGCAGGCGAATGACTGCGGATGGCCCGCCCCTGGATCAATGACCAGGGGTTCGAGGAGGGCAGGCAGCAGGTCTGGCGGAAGTCTAAGCAGCTGGGGCTTCATCATGTGCGATCCCTGGCCCCTGCAGGGGGCCAGAACTCGCCTCGAGCTGCCGCGTCCAGTTCGCCTGCGACCGCTCCCAGTTGCGCAGGATACCCATCACGTAGAGCCAGGGGGATCTCGTGAGGACATGCTGCTTCTCGTAGGCGACTGTGATGGCCGCCAGAAGCATGGGCGCTGACCATGCCTGGCACACCCTCTGGGCTTCCTCTGGGGGGCAGTCCAACCGGCATAAGCCCTGAAACGCCCACAGGAACTCCGGCACCCTCTCCCCCGCCTCGCGGTAGTACTGCGGCTTGATCGACAGGCAGAACTGGTCCTCATGCAACACCGTCCAGCCCAGAAGTGTCACCTCGGTGTCGCACGCCTCGGCGGTCAGTCTCAGCCACTGCGATTCCTCCAGGTCCATCCCGTCCGCCGGCATCAGAACATAGAGGAACGGTTCCTCGTACGCACCCACCCAAGGCCACTTCGCGCCCCGTGGAGGGCGAGGAGGGAGGCAGCTCAGGAGATGGGGCCACACGGGATCCTGCTGGACGCTGAGCGGGACTGGGCGTCCCATAAGGTGGGCGAGGATTCCCCGGCTGAGGCTGGCCTGCCGCTCAGGGTTGTCCGTGTGCGCGAGAAGAGCCAACGGCGCGAGCCACTCAGGCCACATGGTCATGCACCTCCCTCCTTCGGGATGCGGGCAAGCGCTTGGCGCACTTGACGGACACTCAGGCCGAAGTGGGCCGCCACGCGCGCCGTTTCTCCGGGTTGACGTCGCTGTGCCGGAGGGAGCAGCCGACGAAGTTCGCGCTCCAGCTCCAGGGTGACGTAGGGCCGTGGGGGGCGGGGCGGGGACCACGGGACGACCGCAGCGGCAGGCTCAAGCGGTTCCTCAACACGTACAGACGGGTGGACAGGCGTGGGGGGAATGAACCGGGGCAGCGTCGCTTCCTCCCACTTGAACAGCAAGGCGGGTGGGGACTCAAACCACAACTTCTGCCGGGAGGAGGACGGCAGCGGCAGCGGCGTGCTGCTGCGCCGGAGAACCGTCAACGCACCAACGAAGCTCACCGTGACCTCCCCCTCCGCAGCCAGGGCCAATCCGGTCGCTTCGATCTCCTCCGCACTCACCCCCAGACGCGTGGCCAGCGCCGACAGGATGGCCGGCCCCGGGATCAACGCCTGGAGCAGGGGTGCGCGCAGGGCCTCCCGCACCAGCGCTGGATTGACTGGCCCTACCCCTCGGGCATAGCGGGCCCGGTCCTGCCCCAGGGCTTGAACGCGGCGCAGCACGCCCCGGTCGATCAACTCCCCCAGGACCGGGCGCATGTAGGGCAGGCTCAGGCCGAGACAGGAGGCCAGTTGCTGGGTGGTGGCTTCCCCACCCACTGCCTCGATGCGCGCGAGGAGCTGCTCCGCCTGATCTGGGGTCAGCGAACGAAAGGGCATAGACATCAGGACGGCGTGGCCCCGTCCTTCGGGGCCAGACCTGAGCACGGGGGCAGGGGAGGTCGGCATGTCTCCACCGTAGGTGCGTTTGGGGTGACGCGCAGACGCCTTCAGGCCTTGCCGAGCTCCAGGCGACTCTCGGACGGCTCCACGAAGTACAACGCCTCCTTCGCCCGCGTGAACGCCACGAACTGCACGCACCGTTCCGTCTCCTGCGCCTGCGCTGACGTCGCCTTCGGATGAGGCAGAAGATCGGGCTCGACGATGAACACCCGCTTGGCCTCCAGGCCCTTGGCGCCGTGCACGGTCGTCAGGACGACCGACCGCTCCGGGTCCCCCGCGCACAGCTGCCGGATCGCGTCGACCAGGTCGCTCAGCGTCTGCGCGCCCGACTTCTCCAGGACCAACAGCACCGCTTGCATCCGGTCCGCGAGCGCCGCGATCCGCATGTCCGGCTCCCGGCCGTCGCGTTCCGCCTCGCGCGTGTACTTCTGCGCCAGAACATCCGCGTACGCGTTGAGCTGTGCGAGGAACGCGGACGTGTTCACCCGCAACTGCTCGTGCAGTTTCTCCCGCCGAGGCTGAGTGCCGTCGAAGGTGGCCGCGTCCCGAGCGAGCGCGACCAGGCTCTTTGCCAGATCCCGGCCACGCACCATGGCTGGCTTGCCCTGCGAGATCAGGTGGTAGCACCAGTCGATCAAGGGCGCATTCACCCGGCACAGCATCAGGTCACCCGGTCGCACGAGGTCCACGCAATCCTCGCTGCTCAGATCATCCAGGATGCCCTCCTGGGCGTTCGGCGCCGCTTCGATGGCGTCCGTGTAGTGGCGGGCGAGCGCGACGTGCTTCTTCGGGCAGCGGTACGTGATCGACAGCGGCCGTTCCACCGCATCAAACAATTCAGTGAAGCGCGGCAAGCTCTGGGTATCCGCACCGTTGAACGCGTACAACGACTGGTGCCGGTCCCCGACGCCCACGACCCGGCTCTCCGGCCCGGTTGCCGCCTGGAGGAGACCCATCTGGCCCCGCGACAGGTCTTGCAACTCATCGACCAGGAGAAAGTCATAGGGCTGAGGCAAGCTCCAGCCGAAGACGTTCGGGGCGAGCACCTGATCGAGGAAGCTCCGGGCGTGCCCGTCCTGCAGGGCCACGAGGCCTTCGTGTAAGACCCGGGAGGTCAGGCGATACAGCGTCTCCTCTGCCCCCATAACTGGCGCGTCCACGTCCAGCATGGTCTCGACCTACCCGGCGAAGTCCGGCTTGAGGCCCAGGTCATGCCCGACGTGCAACTCCACCGTGCTCGTCAGCCGTTCCCGCAGTTCCCGCCGGGCGGCTGGGGAGGCGATGCCCGCACCGTCCACGACGCCCTGCACGATGAGGCGGTACTTCTCCGGATCGAACTTCGCCTGGGGGACGTTCTGGCGGATGATCAGGTCGCCCAGGCTGCTGACGGTGCGCACGTCGAACTCCTGGGGAATGACCTGGCGCAGCGCTTTGACGATGTGCTGGTTGAAGCTCAGGAAGCCGACCTTCGCGCCCTTGGGCAGGAGTTGCTCGGTCTTGAGACGGGTGGCGATCATCTCCAGCAGACTGGTCTTGCCACTCCCTGCCGTCGCGGAGACGAGGATGGCCTGGACGCCCGCGCTGATGTCGTCGAGCACAGCCTGCTGGTAATGGCTGGGGGTGCGCTTGGCGCGGATGGTCATCTTCTTGCCGCGCTGGACGGGTTCGAGGTCGTCGAAGAGGAGGGTCATGCCTCCGGGATGGCCCCCGGAAGCGGGGGCCAGATCTGGAGTATCCATGGGCGTACCGTACGTGCGGTTGGGGTGACCGCCGGTGCTAGGTGAGGGCGTTATTTTATGGCCCGGTGTGTCTGGAAGCGGGGATGGTCGAGCTCCAGCACGATTAGAGTGCGGGCATGGCGCCTGGGGTAGACCCGACGCCAGCGATAGCCCAGGGCACGGAGATGGCGCAGCCCGGGGAGGAAGTCGCGGGGTGGGGGTCCAGCATGCCGGGTAACTCCGCTTCCAGGCGGACGCGGCCCCGGTGCGGGCGGAGGAACACGTCCAGACCGGGGAGAAGAACACAGCAGCGGCGACGGCCCGCGACGGCACTGTTGAGCGTGAGGGCGACCTTGTCTGGAAAGAGGCCTCTGGGGTTGGATGGCGAAGACATCGGCATAGGCTGAACGTGGCCCCAGATTTGGGGCCAGGTCTCAGCTCCCCAGGTGCTGCGCGAGGGTACGTCCGGTTGGCATCAATACCCCATCCGGAAAGGACCCCTGCTCTAAGGCGTGCTCCAGCAGTTCCTGATAGCTTCTTCCCCACTCCATGTACTTGTCCGTCCGGCTCGCGCCCGTAAAGTGCGAACTGAAGAACACCGCTTCCCAGTCGTCCTGTGCAGCGGCCGTGATCTCTTTCGGGTAGCGCACGGTCCCCTGGCACATGCGGCCGTCGCTGAACATGTTCCAGAAAGGCGCGTGCATCAATGGGGTCTGGGGGGTCGGACGCTCGGCCCCCCGCACCGCGAAGACGGACAGGCTCCCCGGTTGCGCAGAGAACACCAGGCCCGGATGAGGGACCGGCTGCCCACTGAGCCGCGCGATGCTCTCCACCGCTTTGTACTTCGCCTCGAACAGCAGAGGGAGCACGCCCGGCGGTCGCCACCAGCACAGGGTCTTGGCGCCCGTCGCCAGCGTGTGGGCACTCGACCAGCGCAGCCCGCTCCCCAACACATAGTTCGCCAGCTCGGTTCGGTCCCGCGAACTCAGCACCGACCCCGCACCCAACGTGTAGCCCTCCTCCTGGTCATGGACCCGGTGCTTCATCAGCCGGGCCTCCTGACCCTGCCCATAGATCAACAGGGCCAGGGTGGGCGGCACCGGACGGAGGGGCGCGGGCTGAGCCACGGAGTTGAGAGCCGCGAAGTCATAGGACATACCCGTACCCTGGCCCCCTCTCGTCCGGAGAGGGGCCAGAACTTCACAGGAGCGCTTCGGCTTCGATGAGCATCCGCTCAATGCGGTCCAGCGCGCCGAGCAGTTGCGGTGCGGTCCGCAAGTACTGAATCAGGCGCGCGTGCGTCTCCGGCCGCTCATCCACGTACAGCACCATGCAGGGGTCATGTTCCCCGCCTTCCATCTGGTAGCGCATGAACTCGTCCATGACGTCGTATACCGCACAGTTCGCGCCTGGCATGACCCCGTAGATCGTGTAAACCGGGGGGAGGCTGCTGCACTCCTCGTCCTCCTGATGCGTCATCACGGGCAGCTGCTCGCGGAGGAGCTGGCCCTCCCGCAAGAGGTCCGCAAGCTGCGCCAGGATGTACCGGACCGGGTCCCCAGCAGGAGGCGGCCCAAGGGACTGGAGGAGGTCAATGGTCCCCGTCATGTCCAACGCAGGCCGGAAGTACGGCCAGGGGGTCTTATCCCGCACCTGCCACTGATGCGCCAGACCCAGGCGCCGGGCGAGCACGAGGGTCTGGCGGGTGCTGAAGTCGTGCTGGGTCTCGATACGGTCCGGCAGGTCGAACTCCGCGAGGCGGTCGAGGTTCCACCAATACTCGGCGTAGCCCTCAGCCCCATGGGGCCCGACCGAGGGGGCTACGCCGGACGAGAGCCGCTCGATGGCGTGCAGGATGCTGGGCAGCAGCCGGTCGTCCATCCGCCGCAGGTGCTCATGCAGGCCCGTGAGATTGACGTACGAGCCCATGTGCGCCTCGATCCGGAATTCGAGGCCCCCGGCCTTGTGCGGCTGCACCTCGACCTCCCAACGGCTCATCGGACTCAGCGTTTCGAGCGTCTCCTGAAGGCACGCCACGAGATCGTCCTCCTGGCGGACCTTCCCAGGTGACAGGCTGCCCAGGAGGCTGCGGATGAGAGGGGCATAGATGACCTGGGCTTCGAGTCGCGCCTGATGTTGTTGCGCATAGGTCTCGACATCCTGCTTGTAGAGCAGTGGGCGGATGGCTGTCAGGCTGGGGAGGGCTAAAGCAGGAGGGGAATGAAGGGACTCTCCTGCACCGCCTGGGCACCCGAGGTCAGCAGCGTTGACTGGAGCGTGGGGAGCCGCGGGTCCACGGGTAGTTTGGCGATCACGACGGGCTCGCGATGCCCGCCGGGGCGGGTCGGCTGGCGTGAGGTGGGCTTGGGGGCGGGGCATGTGGACTCCTTGGGAGACATGAGGACCTCGGGAAGGCCCCACCGCCGACGCGATGGGGCCAGATCATCAGCCTTTGCGGCCGAAGGACTTGATGAACTCGATGGTGCTGGTACCGGCCTTGAGATCCGTGACGGGTGATCCGATGCCGGCAGTCAGCAGTTCGGGGTGGGCCGGCGCGTAGAAGGCCTTGACCTGCTCGGGGGTGCTGCTGGGGTTGGGATCGTCCAGGGTCTTGCCATCGAACTTGAACAGGCGCTTGATCGCGCGCACGACGTCCTGGGGCTGGGGGACTGGGGCCGAGGCGGGGAGGGTCAGGTCGCTCATACGCGAACCTGGCCCCCGGTCAGGGGGCCAAAGCTGCTTCAGAAGAGGCTGCCCATCTCACTGAGTTTCAGGGTCAGCTCGACGTCCTGGGGCTTGCCCGCCTTGACGTGGATCTTCTGCGTGCCCATGTCGTGCTCGGCCGCTTCCGCCTCAATGACCCAGGCCCCAGCGGGCAGCAGGGTCTCCCCATGGAAGGGAATGCGCCGCTCACCCTGCACGGCCGTGAGCGCGGCGTCCTCGGGGGTAACCTTGACCGTCACGTGGCCGCCCTGCTGTTCCCGCAGATCGTGGGTCTTGTCCGTCCACATGGCGAAGGTCTTCTTCGTCTCCCCGAACAGCTCGTGGGTAGCGACGACTTCCAGGGTGCCCTGGGTGATGGTGTTCTCGCCGAGCACCAGGGGCACGTCCTTGCCCTCCTGCTTAGCGGTGAGCGTGGTGCCCTCGGCGGCCGTGAGAGTGAACTTGAAGGTCTTGGGACCCGGCTTGCTGGGCGCGGGCGTCTTCGTAGCCGGCGTTGTGGCGGCCTTCTTGTTCGCTGCCTGCTGCCGGGCCGCGGCCGAGGCGCACACCGCGAAGGCATCCTGACGCGCTCCAGCGTAGGCCTGCATGGCGCCCACCAGGTGGTGGTCGAGCCAGTCGGCCGTATTGGTCACGATCAGCGGCTGCGGGCCCTGTTCGCCCGGATGCGGTTGAGGAAAAATCCCGACCGTCAGCTGCTCGCCCACCCGCATGAGCTGAAGGTTCAGTTGCCCACCGTCTGCGAGCATCCCCGCGAGCTGGGCGAGCAGACCGCTGCTGGTCGCCGGGACAGGCGCACTCGCGGTGGGGGCCGTCGGAGTGGGAGCGGCCGAGCCTGCACCGGCCGCTTCCGGCTCATCGGTGCTGGCCTCGTCTTCGCCAGACTCTTCGGCGTCGGCAGCGTCCTCGCCCGGGATGTCCTCGCTCAGGCCATCCAGATCGCTTTGGGGGTCGTTGCTCCCCGTGCCCTCCCCCTCTTCCTGGTCTTCGGGGGCATCCTCACCTGGATCCGCAGCGTCCGGCTCGCTCGGGGCGGTCACAAGCGCTTGAGTGGCCACGTCGGGTCGGGGGGTAGGTTCGTCCTGGACCATCGCTGTGGACTCGGGCGTGACGGTGACCGGCGCAGCGAACATGGCCTGGATCTCCTCCAGGAAGCGTTCGTACCGCTCCCGGCTGGAGTCCTTGTCCGGGTGCTCGCCCGCGATCCGGCGGTAGTCCTTCTCCCGCTCCGAGCCCTTGACCAGGTAATACAGCTCACTGGCTTTGGCCTTCATCTCAGGCAAGGGCGCGTCATGGATGGGGAGAGGCAGGTGGGCAGGCTCCTGGAAGGTCGTCATGATTGCGGCGTGGCCCCCGTCAGGGGGCCAGAGCTTCAGACCAGGCAGGGCGTACACGCCCTACACCGCACGAGCACCACCTCTGTGGGGGGCAGTACCGGAAGGCCGCATTGCCCACACAACCGCAGCGGCGTACAGGCGCACGCCATGGTGTGCAGGTATTGCACGTAGTACCCGGCCAGAGCCGCCTCATCAGCGACGAAACTGGTGTCCAGCACACCGAAGGCGCGCGCGTGCTCGCCCAGCGGGTTGTATTGCGCTTCCGGCATGAGATTCAGGCTCAGGCCGTCGGCTGCCGCCCAGAACTCATAGCGGGAGACCGCGCCGTCGTGCCATTCGGCCACGTGCGCGAGTGTCTCCGTGACGACCTCTCGGAACGAGGCCTCGTCGAGCAGAGCCTGGCCAGGTGTGAAGGGCAGGAGGGCGAGACGCACGTGCTCCGCCCGCAAGATGCGGGTGAGGTGGGCCTGGACGGTCTCCTCCAGCGTGCTCGCTGGGGTGAGCGTGAGCTGATTCAGCGTCGTATTGACCTGAGCCAGCGCACGGAGGGCAGTCAGCAAGTCTTCCATGCGCGACCCCTGGCCCCCCGTAGGGGGCCAGACCTCCTCTACACTCTCAGAAGGGCAAGTCGTCGTCCTCTTCCAGGTCCGCGGCGGTCAAGGGGAGCACCGTGAGGGTCTGAGCCAGGTGCACGTCCTCCGGTCTGGCGCGCCTCGCCTTGACCCGCCAGAGTGCCCGTCGGATCTGCCCGAGGTCGTCGTGAAGCGCCCAGAGCCCCCGCAAAAGTGGTGCGAAGTCCGGGCGCTCCTGCCGGATCGCTAGAAGCAGTCGCGCACTGTCCTGGAGATAGAACACGGCATTGCGCAGGCGAAACTGCCCGAGCGAGAAGAGGCCCCCCAGCCGGTCAACGCCTTTCAGCGCGGTCAGCGCCTCTCCCCTCCCCCACGCATTCATCGGGACAGCCGCTGGAATGGCCCGCACCGACCGGGCAAAGCACAGACCCGGCACCAACGGGGGTGCCACAGTCACCGTCTCGTGCAAAAGCAGATGCTCCATGATGCTCTGTGCGGTGGCCTGCTCGCCGTGAAGGGCGACCAGCCAGCTGAAGGTCAGATCGTGCGGGACTGCCCCTCTCGAATGCGCAGGAATACACCGCAAGACCGCCACTTTCAGGTCTGGGGAGGTGATGCCACTCCGGTGCATCGCCTGCGCGAATCGCAGGCGATCCGGGCCCGTGAGTAACTGCGCCACCCGGGGCAAGTCACCGACGAGGCGGCGCAGGCGAACTTCCTTGCGGTGTCGGTACTGCCGCAGGAAGAGAAGCCGGTGCGGGGGTGAGGAAGATCGTGATCGTGACATGCACGTGGCCGGGCCCGACTGGCCGCCAGGCCAGCGGGCCACTCCTCCTTAACAGGACCTGGACCCACCTTCAAAAGAGCAAACGCATTGAACTCAGAAATTAGGAACGTGAAGGGAAGGCGTGACCTTACTGGTCATGGTAATGCTCCAGAGATGACTTCCAGAACCTGACCCTTGTGATGCGAGGGACGAGCAGACTGGAGATCACCATGGGAAAGCAGAGAAAAGTCTGGAGCACAGAC
>NZ_LMOM01000031.1 GCF_001424185.1 Deinococcus sp. Leaf326
AGAATGCGGGCACGCTCCCAGAGAGGCTGTGACTTCGACACTCCCAGACTCTCGCGTCTGGGAGCGCTTTTTTCGTCTTATGCAGGTGCAACTCCTGAGACCTACCGCCGCGAGGCTTTCCAGACGCCAGAGACCCTTCGGTTGCTTGAAGAACGTCTGATCGTCAATAAGGAACGGTTCGTCGCGGGGAGCGTGAGTGTTGGCAAACGTGTCGAAACACATCAAGAAAACGTAAGTGTCGCCCTCCAACGGGAGGAGATCCTCATTGAGCGCCGTGCAATCACTGACGCACGTCCAGTCGAAGGGGTTGTGTTCGGTGCACGGGAACAGACCTTCCAGGTTGATCTGGAGGCAGAACGCGCCAATGTGAGTAAACAGGCGTATGTCGTCGAGGAAGTCACAGTGGGCAAGCGAGCGGTCACCGACACCCAGACTGTCACGGAGACGGTCGGTCGGGAAGTACTGGACGTAACGAAAACTGGTGATGTTCAGGTGACGACACAAGGTCAATCTCAGAAGTTGCACCTGCATAGGACGAAAAAAGCGCTCCCAGACGCGAGAGTCTGGGAGTGTCKAMGTCACAGCCTCTCTGGGAGCGCGCCCGCATTCTGACAGACCGCCTCCTCGCCGTCCCTCCCACGGCTTACCAGCGACGCAGCCTCGGGGCTGCGTTCTCTCTTTTTCTCAATCCAGACGTGAAGACGGCTCTTCACCGAGCCGAGCTCGTCAGCGCCAGTGCCCTCAGTCGCTTCTTCAACGCGTACGACTGGGATACCACCGCGTGCTGGACCCTCCTCAGAGACGYCCAGTGGGACTTCCTGCGCCAAGCAGCCAGGCGAAAACATCATCCGTGCCTGCRGCTGAGTGTCGATCTCACCAGCGTCCCGAAAACGGGACGCCAGCTGCCGTTCGTTCGTGTCTACAACGAGGTCCACGGCATTCRCCTCGTGATCCTYTTCGCAAACTCACGGAACGCTGAAGTTCCCAGTGGGGTACCGGGTGTACCGCGGCAAAGGGACACCTACCCCTGTCACGCTGGCCCGGGACCTGCTGCGCAGCGTGCCGGACACCATCCGCACCCGGTTCCGGGTGCGCGTCCTCGCGGACAGTGGCTTTGAGGCGGCCACCTTTCTGGACGAGATTCGGATGCTGGGCTTTGAATTTGTGGTCGGCGTACGATCGACCAGGCGCACCGAGCATCCTGGCGTCGTCACTGTTGCGGATTGCCCACATGGTGGGTATATCGAGCTCCAGAATTGGCCGCACGACACCCTGACGCTCGGCCGCGCCCAGCGCGGCCAGCGCGTATTCCATGCCGTGTCCTCTGAGTTGATGGATGGTGACGAGGTGATCTCAGAAGGGGCGCAACGCTGGCAGATCGAGTCGTTCTTCAAGGAAAGCAAGCATCAGTTCGGGCTGAACCGCTTCGCCTTGCGGACCGCCCGAGGATTGGATCGGTGGCTGCTGCTGATCTTCGTGGCCTGGACGTTGACCCTGCTGGACGCACAACCGGGCCAAACGCTGGCGAGCAGCGCACGTCGTGCGCTGCTCGCTCTCCAGCCGGAGCTGTATCTCAACCGCCTGCTGCACCTCTTCACGAAAAACGCGGAATTTCTCGGCCAGCACGGCTATTCACTGTCCTATGCGAGGTGCAACTTCTGAGTCAACCGCTTGCTGCACTTCTTCACGAAAAACGCAGAATTTCTCGGCCAGCACGGCTATTCCTAGTCTTGCTTCTGTCTTATCCTGCCTGCTTGTTAGATGTAGTAATAGTTGTTTAATCATGACTATCGCCCTCGGCCACCATGCGCCGCAGCAGGCCCGGATCGGCCNAGCTGTATCTCAACCGCCTGCTGCACCTCTTCACGAAAAACGCGGAATTTCTCGGCCAGCACGGCTATTCACTGTCCTATGCGAGGTGCAACTTCTGAGATCTACCCTGCGACCTGGCTGAATTCTGCGGTGGCTATCGCGAAGCCTAGGCCGCTGCGTGGGTCCCATGAGCGATCAATCTGGAATTGACCAGCCATGACTTGGACAGGCCCAGTGGTGAGTTCGACTTCTCTGACGCGCTGTCGGTGGAATGACCTACTCTGCACCCATGCCCTCTTTCCTCCACGACAGCGCATGACCGCCCCACCGCTGACGTTCTGGCAGGCCCGTGTTCTCCTGCTGATGACTCTGGAGACTCAGTCCGTCAACGATGTGGCCGTCCGAATCGCCCTTCGTGGCGCCATGTTGGACCTGTCCCGCGTGCAGGAGCTCCTGAGGGAGTTGACTGCGCTCGGCCTATTGGAGTACACGCCGAAAAGGGGACACGCGGCTGGGCGTTACCAGTTGGGATCGGGCTCAGTGGTTGAGGATGCGCTCGATCAAGCCGATGTGATCGTGAGAGGGAATAGGCCGCACTCGACGCGCCAGAAGTAGATCGCCCCTGCGAAGATCCCTCATTTCTGGGGGGCCAACTGACGCGGCTCTCGAATAGAGGTATCTCTCACAGCACCGGCGATAAGCGGGACGCTGCCAGAAGATGCGCCGCGCTTTCGAGTGTGCTGGGTTCCCGAGGCCCTTCCTTCTGAATCATCGAAACCAGCCATGATCTGAACCTTCCTGGACTTCAGCGGTCGACGTGGGCCTCAATCTGCTCGATGCGGTACAGCACGTCCTGCTTCAGGCTCACAGTGATGGTGTTGCCGACGCGGCCGCCCTGAAGTTTGGAGCCGACAGGACTGTCTGGACTGACCTGAACGACCCCGCCGAGTGCGCCGGCGGCTTCAGCTGCAGTGACGAGCTGCACGCGCTGTGTCTTGCCGGAGCCCAGATGGGTCAGAAGCACGACGTCGCCGAGCTGCACCACGTCGTGGGTGCCAACGGGTGCCTCGAGGATCTGAGCGGTGGCGAGCAGTTCCTGAAGCTCCTCCATGCGTTCTTCAAGCGTGGCGAGTTGCTGTTGGGCTTCGACGAGGTTGAGGCTTTCAGCCTCGTTGGACTCGAGCTGGTCACGCACGTTATCTCGGGCTTCATCGAGGCGAACCTGTTCGCGCTGCAGCGTTTGCTGGAGGCGCTCGAAGCCGCGGGCCGTCAGTTGGGAGGGGGCAGGCATGGATAAGCCGGAAGATAGTGCGGCGTCACGTGTTCGTGCTCCCAGGGTTCCCAAAGGACGCTGAGGGTTTGTGCGGGTGGAGCCTGTGTCCTTGTCGCTCCTCAAGCGTTCGTAGGTTCTCTGTGACCAAAAGGTCATCGTGCCGAGCATCTGAAGTCAACTGCTTTGAACCACTTTGCACACCACTCGGTTCCGCCCCCGGCGTTTGGCCTCATAGAGTTTCTGGTCCGCAGACTCCAGAAGATCAGTGAACCGCCCCTGGCTCATCTCACAGACCCCGATACTGACGGTGACGCCCCCGCCTGGCAGGTGGGGGAAGGGAAGATTCTGAATTTCACGGCGGAGACTTTCGCACTGCGCCGCCAAGTGTGCTGCGGAAGCTCCTGGGCGGAGCCAAACGAACTCTTCTCCGCCGTACCGCGCCGTTACGTCCTGCGGCCCTGACCAACGCGCAATACTCTGCGCGACCTGCTGGAGGACTTCGTCGCCCTGAAGATGCCCACAGAGGTCATTGATTTCCTTGAAGTGATCAATGTCGATCATGGCTGCCGACAAGAGGGCGGAGGAAGACGCCCTCTCAGCCAGAACCTCTCCGCGTTCAAAGAGCTGGTGGCGGTTGGCTAGGCCGGTCAAGCTGTCCGTCTGACTCTGGAATTGCATCTGGGTGTTATGAGCTTCGAGTTGTTCGACTTGCCCCTCAAGTTGGGCCCGGTGCTCCCGTTCCCGCTGCGCCGCAGCCTCGAACGCTGCTGTACGGTGAAACACTTCGAGGATGCGCATGGCCTGAGCGTCGTCAGCGTGGTGTTGGCGACGTTCAGTTCTCAGGGTCTGACGCAGGTGCCTGAGGGCCAGGTCATCGCGCCCGAGAGCCTCGTACGCTTCACTCAGTTGCTCGTGAATCTCCGCGAACAGGGTGGACGTCTCCGGAGGGTGCATCCAGCGCAGGGCTTCTTCAAGCAGTGAGACCACCTCGGCAGGTGTGGCCTTGCGGGCCAGGGCCAGGGCCGTTTCAACCTGAACCTCTGGATGCGGGTGACGCTGTAGCGCACGCAGCCGCGCTTCAATCTGCTGAATCCGGGCGCGATTGCTCTCTCCAGGCAGGTGGTCCAGGGCCGACAGGGTCGCCCTGAGTAGGGCCGCTTCAACCTCTGGCATGGTCTGCAGGGGGGGATACTCCAAGGCCTGCTCGTAGTGGGCGAGAGCGTCCTGGGGTCGGCCTCCCTTGGCCGTCAGGGTGCCCAGGTTGAGGTGGGCAGCCATGGTGCCGTGGGCATATCCGGTCTCCTTGAAGAGCCGCAGTGCCTCAGTGAGGTGAATCTCCGCGCGGTCGGCATTCAGGAAGCGCTGGCTATACCCCAGGTCGTGAAGCCCGGCGCCTTCCTGCTCCAGGTCGCCGATCTGCCGGGCCGTCTGGATCTGCTGTCCGTAGAGTTCGGCGGCGACAGCCAGGTGTCCGGCCTGAAGTTCCAACCCTGCAAGAATTCCCAGGGCGCGGGCCAGCCAGGCATCCGGTGGACCTGTCCGGAGGGTCTTAACCGCCGACGTGATGAGCTGACAGCTCTGGTGGAAGTCTCCCAGCCGCCACGCGAGGTAACCCGATATGGTCCGGTAGTAGGCGAGGGCGGTGGGGGCGAGCTGGTCGTTGCGCCGGGCGGTGACAACCGATTGGAGAGCGGCTCGGTCGCGGTCACGGTTCTGCCAGGCCATTTCGAGCTGCGCGTGCGTGTCTGCGTCGGTATTCATGCCTGGTCTGACCCCTTGTTGAGTGTGCCTGTATTGCGGAAGCGCAGCGTCTGGTGCGTCGCAGACCTGCTGGTTTCCGGCTGGTATCAGCTCCTGCCTGTGCTGCGGGGATTGTTGCAAGTCTGGTCATCTACAGGTGTGGGGAGCACTGCTCTCCTTTCTGGAGGGGTGGCCCAAGCCTCTTCTGGAACAGGGTACGCTCAAGCGGGCTCCTGAGTGGTCCGGATTCGTTATAGGGGTCTCTGTGTTCCGAATAAGCTGAACCGGATGCAGCACGATGGAACCTATCTGGAGTCGTTTCGGAATATTCAACTTCTATCACCCAAGTCGTCACAGCGCTGGAAAGCCTGTGGTCGCGGGCTGGTCTTACTCCTGGGTCGCCCAGCTTGGACCTGTCAGCAGCAGCTGGCGTCGAGTCACCCCTGATCGCACACCGCACGAGATTGCCGATGAACAGGTCCAGCACGTCAGCAGGCTATTGCCCCCAGGGACCGCATCACCGCTGTYCGTGTTCGATGGTGGGTATGATCCGATCCGTCTATCGAAGCTCAAAGACGCTGACAGAGTCAGCGTCCTAGTCCGTGTGCGGCGGAACCGACGGTTCTTCTTTGACGTCACGACGCGTCCGGGTCCCCAGGGAGGTCGCCCACGCATTCATGGGGCCAAGTTTCTGTGCGCGGATCAGACCACCTGGCCGGCACCCCATCTGGAGCATCTGGACACCACGGAGCAGTACGGGACCGTCCACGTGCGTGCCTGGACGGGGCTGCACGTCAAGACCACTCAGGACACTCGACCAGGATCGCGTCACTTCAAACCGACGTACAGCGGGACGGTGTTGTTGTTGGAGGTTGCAAAGTYGCCCCGGGAAACACGTCAGCCACAGGCCTTCTGGCTYTGGTGGCGGGGTCCAGGTGTACCGGATCTGGCGATGCTGTGGCGTGCTTACACGCGTCGGTTCGATCTGGAACATACGTTTCGCTTCTGCAAACAGACGCTGAACTGGGAAACGCCACGTCTACGTCACCCGGAGCAGGCGGACCGCTGGACGCTATTGGTGCTGCTGGCCTTCACCCAGTTGCGCCTGGCTCAGCCGGTCGTGACCGATGTCCGTCTTCCATGGCAGCGACCACAGGAACGTGGTCGCTTGACGCCAAGTCGAGTCCGGCAGGGTTTTGTCCAGTTGCTGGTGCCTCTGGGAAGTCCAGCATGCGCGCCAAAACCGTCGGGCCGTTCACCAGGACGACCCAAAGGGAAGTATTCAGGCCGAGCGCCTCGCTTCCCGGCTCTGAAAAAGACTGCCTGACGGCCTTCGTCCCCGTTCACCAGGACGACCCAAAGGGAAGTATTCAGGCCGAGCGCCTCGCTTCCCGGCTCTGAAAAAGACTGCCTGACGGCCTTCGTCCCCATAACAGGCGACCGCGACAAGCGCGGTCGGCTTAAATCACGAGCTAAAGATCATGGTGGATTGGGCCGTGAGTTTGGAGAACTCGGCGGTTCGGGGAATCTTGCGGCTGATGCCGATGGCTCTGGCCTCTTCGACGAAGTCGGCGACGTGGGGGTAGTGCTCGGCGCCGATGATGTCCACGAGGTGGTACACGTCGCCGCGCTTGATGAGGTTCATTCCCTGAGTGCTGAAGCCCATACGGGCGAGGTCGACGGCCATGGAGTAGTCGATCAGGAACTGCTCGATGGGCGCCCCACCGGCGCTGAAACCGCATTCGGCATAGATGTGGCTGGCCTGGCGGCCGGGGCCGCATTCGCGGGGACCGCCCTGAGCAGGCGTGAGGGCAAGGTCGAGCAGCGTGGTCATGGTCAAGCTCCTNATAGATGTGGCTGGCCTGGCGGCCGGGGCCGCATTCGCGGGGACCGCCCTGAGCAGGCGTGAGGGCAAGGTCGAGCAGCGTGGTCATGGTCAAGCTCCTCGGAGGGGGAGGACGCGCCTCCCCAGGAATTTCAGTTGCGGAGACCGAGATTGACGCGCCCATCACGGACCGTCGCAGGTGGTCTATTCGGCCGGGCCGGTGGGGCAGGTAGCGGCAGACTCGGCGTCGGACGTAGTAAGTCCAGCAGATGCTCGAGCGGCACGTTCCGGGCCTGGCACAGCCGCTGAACCTCGGTGGCGAGCTCCTGAATGGGATCTTGAGTGATCTCCAGGAGTGGCAGCGGGGACAGATCGAAGAGAGCGTCGATGCTGTCCTCACGGTCTTCGACCCGCCGGGTCTGGCTGAGTTTGAGGTCGGCGGCCGTGAACTTCTTGCCAGCGTCCAACTGGCGTAGGGCAGCGTCAATGGCGTCCGCCTGATAGTCGGCCGGGAGGTTCGCCATCTTCTCGGCGACGCCTTCGGCCACGCTGACCCCGACATGGACGAGAATGTCCTCGGGCAGGTCCAGTAGCTTGAGGCGCTTCTTGATGGTCTGGACGCCAATGTGGACGTGTTTGGCAAGTTCGGCAACGCTTCCGAATTGACCTTCTTCGAGAGCAATCTTCCAACTGCGTGCCCCATCAATGGGGTTGCTGCTGCGGGCAGCGTTGAGGATGGCGCTGGCGGCCGCGATCTGGCCGCGGGTGCCGTCCGTGATGATGGCGGGGACCGTGTCGAGGTGGTAGCGCAGGGCGCTGTTCACGCGGCGGTCGCCGTCCACGATCTCGTAGGGCTGTTCCGGGTTGCCGCTGAGCTTGAGGAGCACACTCTGGAGAACACCCAGTTGCCCAATGCTCGGAATGACCTCGGTGATGTCGGGGGGGATGATCAATGTTGTATGGACCTGGCGGATCTTCGTGTCGAGTGGAGAGCTGAACAGATGGCCTTTCAGGGTTATGACGACCTCCTTGATACTAAAAAAAGTCCCCGCGTGAGCGGGGGAGGGTGCTGGGCCAAGTCTTAGCCCAGGTCTGTTGATCCTTGGGCCAAGTCTTGGCCCAACCGCTGCAAACCGAGATTCTGTTGTTCTACGAAAGAAGTGTGCAGTAGTTACTTGAATTGTTGTACAACTTTTGGTAGAAGTATCACGTGCCTGAGATTGACGTTCTGAAATCTGCGGAGTTTCGAGCGCAGTTGCCTCGGGTTCTGCGGGATGCACAGGCAGGACAGCCCGCACTCATTGAGCAATACAACCGACCTGTTGCCGCAGTGATTTCCACATCCGATTTCTGGCTCCTTCAATATGTCAAAGCAAGAGCCACTCAGGAGAACCCTATGCAAGCACCCATTCGTCTGGCGATCAGCAATATCAGTGGAGGAGAGGGCAAGACGACACTCGCCCGCGAGCTTGCATTTGCTCTTTCAGGCCGCGGGTACAAAGTGGCGCTTTTCGACCTTGATCCCCAGGCGAGCTTAACGAAGGGGCTTGGCCTCCACACATCAGCTGACGCACCTGCGATGCGTCCCGAGTCCACGGTCACTGCAGTCTTCCGCACGGACCAGCCTGGAGCTCTGCCAGCCCCCATCCATATTCGTGGGGTTGACGTATGGCCTGCCAACGACTCCCTGGGAGAGGCAGAAGGCATTTTGATGGGCGACTTCACGCGTGTAGAGAATCTACGCCTAGCCGTTGACGATTTATTGGAAAAGAATCCATATGATGTCGTGATCTTTGACTGCAAGCCGCAGAGGACCAATTTTCTTGCTGCAAGTATCGCCGCGGCCGATCACATTATTTTGCCTGTCAGCGGTATGAAAGGTGTAGAAAATACGGATCAGATCGCAAAACTGTTGCGAACGGTCAAACCCTACTCTCCGAAGATCGCATTGCGTCTGATCGTGCCGAATAGAATGAAGGCGCAGACGCGCCACCACAAAAATCTTCTTGCTTTTCTAGATGAGAATTACCGCCAATTCGCTCCTATCAGTCGGCCGGTCAGAGACTCGACCGCAGTTGTAGGATCGGCCGCCGAATCACGAGAAAGCGTTGTACAGCACGCGCCGAATTCTGACGTTGCGGGCGATTTCCAGGCTGTTGCAGATGATCTCCTGTCTGTTCTTGAGATAGGCGCATGACGAAGAAGCGCCCCAATGGTTTTGCATCCGCCGCCGGTCTCACGCTGGGTCTGAATGCTTTGGCCGATGTTACGGGAACGGCGCAGGCACAGCGGGTTCTCTTGCAGCAAGTCGAGATTCAACCCGGCCATAACCCACGTGGACAATATGATCAAGACGCCTTCCAGCCTGAGCGACTCACAGGTCTGATAGAGAGCATTGGCAAGGAAGGTATTCTCCAGCCTATCTGGGTTCGCTCACTAGGTCCTCAGCGTTACGGTCTGATTGCTGGAGAACGTCGTTACAGAGCAGCTCAACTGGCTGGATTGACAGAAATACCCGTACTGGTCTTCGAGGCCAACGAGGAAAGAGCGAGTCTACTGGCGCTCATCGAAAATGGGCAGCGTGAGGAACTGCATCTCCTCGATGAAACCTTTGCAGGATTCAAGGCTCTGGAGGCGCGAACCGGTCTGGCCGGCAGCGAGTTGATCAACTATCTCAATCAAGTTCGCAAAGGAAGAACGGAGGATATCCACCAGGTCGAGCAGTTTCTGAAAGAGGTTTTCGGTACTGGTCTGAGCGTCTGGGTGCAGTTCCGTGCCAAAGTTTTCGCACTGACGCCACAAGAACTGGAAGCTGTCTGGAAGGGAGAGATGGAGTTCAGTGTTGCCGTGGCTCTAACCCGCTTGCCCGAAGGTAAAACTCGCTCCGCTCTTCTGGAACAAGCCCTTCGAGAAAACCTAACTGCAGCAGCAGTGAAGGACGTCATTGAAGGTGAGCGGGTGATTTCCAAATCGACGTTCCAAGAGCAGATCAGCAAAATGAAGAAGACTCTTCCCAAGCTTTCCCGTCTCGAAGGGCAACGTGCCAAAGAAGCTGAAAAGCTTCTGCGCCAGCTTGAAGCACTGATTGATGGGAGGTAAAGAGGCAGGTCAGTCGGCGGCATTGTCCCAAGCCCGACCGTGCCCGACCAGCTCATAGAGGTAAGCCAGCATGCCCAACTGCCGAGCATCGAGCAGCGCAGGATCGGGATGAGTGCACGCGGCCGTGAGCTCCAGGCGGTCGCTTGGACAGTACATGTCCTGCCTCAGGAAGATCTGGCGCCTCGCTTCCTGAAAGCCCCAGGCCCAGTCAAGCGGAAGAGGACATCGGCGTTCCGGCCCGCGCAGCGGGCAGTCAGCCGCAAGAGAAACAAGCGCAGCAACAGGCGCAGGAAGGCCGTTCAGCAGGTCGCCAAGCTGCACCGGACGGTCGCAAGGCAGCGACTCGATTTCCACCACAAGACCGCTCTCAAGCTCGTCCGGGAGAACGACTTGATTGCTCACGAAGACCTCAACGTCGGCGGGATGGGGCGGGGCAACTTGGCCCGCAGCATTCACGATGTGGGCTGGAGTCAGTTCTTTTCCCTCCTTTCCCAGAAGGCAGAATGGTCCGCTCGGAAAGTTGTTCGCGTAGACCCCCGGCACACCTCTCAGCGGTGCAACGCCTGCGAGCACACCTGCCGGGAGATCCGGGCGAGTCAGTCGCGGTTTCGATGCGTCGCCTGCGCTCATGTGGACAATGCCAACCTGAACGCAGCGCGGAACATCCTGGGGCGGGCCGCCCCTTCAGGCAGCAACGTAGCGGTAGTCAACGCAAGCGTTGCCTGACCTACCAACGGATTTATCCGTTGGTAGGTCACAGATACGCCCCTCTAGCTGCCGCGTCCGCCGCCCTGCCGGTCTTTGCCTCATATACCTTCCGCAGCACCACAGCACCCAGACCTGCAAAGCTGCCCAGCAGCCGCGCGATAGGGCTGCCCAGGGTCAGCAGGAAAGCCAAGCTGATAGGAATTGACGGGTTCAATACTCGTAGACCGAGAAATCGGCCTTGAGGGTCTCAGCCTGCTGCAAGTGCCCACCTTCGAGCTCCCGGGCGACGAGGGTAGCGAGCAGGGCGGTCACGCTGATGAAGGGAGCCAGCGAGGCAACCACCTCCGAGCCTTGGGTAGGCACGCGAAGACTGTGATGGGCGATCTTTCCGAGGGGGGAGGCGCCCTGGTCGGTGATGAGCAGCACCGTGGCCCCCTGGCTTTTCAGGGCGGTCGTGACGCGCGTGGTGGCGCGGCTGTACCGCCGCAGTGTATACACCAAGGCGACGTCCTCAGCGTTCACTTCCAAGAGACGCTCTGGCTGGCCGCTGAGGGTGTCGGCCGAGTGCGCCCGGACACGCGGCCGAAAAGGTGAGAGCAGCGACTCGGCGATCAGTGCCACGCCGTAGGAGGACCGAGCACCGATGATCCACACCTGTCGCGCCTGCGTAAGCGTCACGGCGAACGGCAGCAACTGGCGCTCCCCGATGCCCTGCAGACCCTCAAGATTGGCTCGCTCACTCGCCCAGTAATTCGCGGCTACGGCGTCCTGCCGCCCAGGCTGTTTGACGCCTAGAGTGGCGCGTAGGTCCTGACGCACCAAGCGCTGTAGATGTGGGTACCCTTCGTAGCCGACCCGCTGACTGAAGCGGGTGATCGCTGGACCACTCACTCCGAGGCGCTCAGCGATCTCGCCGGCACTCAAAAACGGCAGTTCCTCGGCGTGGTCGATGACGAAGCGGGCAATCAGCTGGTCGCGCTGCCCCAAGGTATCTAGTGCGGCGCGCAACTGTTCGACCACCGTGCTAGGCGGGGCAACCGATGTGGGAGAAACCGTCGTCATGCCTGGCTCACGCTACACGCTTTGCGGTGCGCGCGGATAGAGGCGCCCGCCGAACCGCAGGAACTCGACCTGCCCGCCCTCGCCCAGTAGGAATTCCACGCCGAAACCGTCAATGTCGCCGCCGCCGATCACCGCCCGGTCCGGGCCGATCAGGCGCAGCGCGGCGCGTTCGGGCTCCTCCTCCGTCAGGGTGGGCAGGATCAGCGTCAGTGTGCCGTTTTCGACAAGCAACTTCACGCTGACTGGCAGACCGAAGACCGCGTACTCGCCGGCGAGCGCCTGTAGTCGCTCGGGCGGGAGTGAGTGATCCTCGAGGACGGGAGTGAGGAGGCCCAGCACCTCGCGCTTGACCCAGTCGCTGAGCCGGCGGTGTAGCGCATGCCCGTTCGACGCGTTCGTCATGGCGATGAAGGCCACACCCCGGTCTGGGGCAACCCAGAAGTCTGACTGTTGCCCTTGCGTAGTGCCGCCATGACTGAGGATCAGCGTGCCGGCCGGCCGGTCCACGAACCAGCTCTGGCCCATCTCGCCGCTGCTGCCAGGAAATCCGTTGAGAGACAGCCCAGTGGGCACGGTGCGCGCCCAGAGTGCACTCCGGTCGAGAGCCCCCAACAGCGTAGCTGCAGCCATTTGGGTACCTACAACGTCAGGATTACCGGAGGGGACGGGGACGGTGCCAGTCATCAGGTACCGAGCGTAGCGGGCCATGTCCTGCACGGTCGACGAGCACGTGCTGCCAGCCGGTGCCGCAGAGCGCATCATCATCCAGGGGCGCTGCACGGCCATCTCATCGCCGATCTTGTTGTGCCCGGCCGCAAAGCGGTAGGTCATGATCTGATTGGCGCAGAACAGCGTCTTGGTCATACCCAGCGGCCTGAGCACGAGCTCTGTGACCACCGCGTCGTAGGTCAAGCCGCTGAGGACCTCAATGATGCGCCCGGCCACGTAAAACCCGGCGTTGTTGTAGCTCCAGTGCCCGCGCAGCGGCACCATCTGCTCCACGCCAGCCAAGACGGTGACCACGCGGGCTACCGCGTCGTCACCGTCGCCAGTATCCTCGAACAGGTCCCCCTGGAAGCCGCCCTGGTGGGTCAGCAGATCACGCACGGTCAGCTCGGCCGCCACTGACTCATCGTTCAGCCGGAAGTCCGGCAGGTGGGTGTGGACCAGGTCGTCGAGCTTCAGTTTGCCTTGCGCCTCGAGCACCGAGAGGGTCAGCGAGGTCAGGGTCTTGGTGGTACTGCCGATCTGGAAGAGGGTTTCGGAGGTGACCGGTAGGGGATGGTCCAGGCTGGTCACGCCCAGGTTCACGAAGTGGTCGCCCTCCGGCGTCAGCAGCCCGAGGGTCACTCCGGGAATGCCGTACTCCCCCAGCAGGCGCCGGGCTTCGTGTTCGAACTGCTCAGCGAGGTCGGTGTGGATCGGTGTTGCAGTCATAGTGAACCCCCTTGCAGAAGTGAGCGAGCCGGCACACCCTGTGCGCCTAGTTCCGTGTTCATACGAGCGGCGCTACGTGCGGGGCAGGTTGGCGCGCAGCACGCGCAGCCAGTTGCCGCTCAACGTGCCCTCACGGTGTTCTGGGGGCACGGCGTCAGCCAACCGCGGCCAGTCGGCGGCGTCGTCGAGCTCCTCGGGACTCTCCTCGCGTCCGGCGCCGGCGTCGAGATCCGAGCCGATCCCTACGCTGTGCCACCCAACCAGTCCCGCCACGTAGGCCCAGTGCCGCGCGACTTGGTCTTGCACGCGTACCGGCACAGCCCGCTCACGGAGGGTCCAGTCCGCGTCGAGAAACGAGTTCATGAGGTTCAGCCCGATGACGCCGCCATGGCTGCCAATCGCACGGATCATCTCGTCGCTGAGGTGCCGGTCAGAAGGCAGGTCAGCGCGTTTGGCGGAGGTCAGCAGGGCTCGGGCGTTGCTGTGCGAGGCGATCAGAGCGCCAGGAGCCGTGAGGTCCACCGCTTCCCAGAAGGCCTCTTCCGCGAGATGTGACGCGTCGTGCAGCGCGCCACGTTCCCGCATGGCAGCGAGCAACTCGCGGCCCAGTGGCGTAAGGCCGCGCGGATCGCCGGTGCCGCCTGCGTAGCGAGTGCCGGTCCAGGCGAGCCCCACCGAGCGAACGCCCTGGCGCCACCACCAGTCAAAATCGTCTGGCGAGAGGATGGGATCAGCGCCTTCGATAGTGAGGACCACGCCCGGCACTGCATCTTGCGGCCAGCGGTGCAGGTGGTCCTCGAGGTCAGGCAGACTCCGGATCAATCGCAGGTGACCGCCGTCTTCCCAGCGCCGGTACTGCTTCAGTTGCGCCGTCGCCTGGGCGCGCGCCTCGGCGGGCGTGGTGTAGCCGCCCGGGTGCGCTGAGACGAGATCTTGCGCGAACGAGAGGCTGGCCGGTTGGGCGTACAGCGTGCCGAACACCAGCGCGATGCTGCCGCGCGCCAGATCCGGGAGCGTCAGCATGATGTTGTCCCGCGTGCGCCCCTCGGCCCGGCGGATCTCGGCCACCCGCCGCGTGAGGTCGCGCCCGTTGGCCTGACTGCTCCAGGCCAGGTCGAGGTGGGCGTCCACGATGAGGGGTACGGGGGAAACGGCCACTCCGAAATCAGGCGCTGGGGGTCGGTGATTCATGGGTCACTCCTGCGGGACGGGCGCCGGGGCCGTACAGACGGCGCCCAGGACGGGCACCGGTATGTTCGCCGCCGCGCAGGACCGGAACACCGTTCACCCAGACGTCACGCACCCCTTCGGACAGCTGTTCCGAGTGGGCGTAGGTGGCCAGGTCACGCACGCCGGCCGGGTCGAAGATCACCACGTCCGCGAAGGCCCCTTCACGCAGTTCACCTCGCCCCTCGAGGCGTAGGTGCCGCGCCGGCAGGCCGGTCATGCGGTGCACGGCATCTTCCAGGGTCAGGACGTGCTGGCCGCGAACGTAATGGGCGAGTAGCCGCGTGAAATTCCCGAATGAGCGGGGATGACCGCCGGTGCTGCCGTCTGTCTGGGCGGCCGGGTCACAGCCCGCCGCGTCCGACCCGAGCATGACCCAGGGTTCGCGCAGCTGCCGCTCAATGTTCGTTTCGCTCATCAGGTGAAAGAGGCTGCCGACCCGGCCGGGCTCGGCAACGATCAGGTCGAGGGCCGCGTCGATCCAGTCCTGACCTCGCATGCCGGCGATTTCCGCCAAAGAGCGGCCCACGTACGGCTGGTGATCTGGGTGACGTAGGCCTACCGGGAAGACCCCCTTGGGGCCAGCCAGGCTGCCCAGAGGCTCCCAGGTGCCATCCGGCTCGAGCATTGCTTGGCGGATGCGGGCGCGCTGCGCCGGGTCGTGTAGACGCGCCCGCAGCGCGTCGTCCTCACTCGCCCAGGGCGGCGTGACGGCCGACAGGCCCGTCCCACCGGCGGTGTAGAGGTACAGGTCGGCGTGAATGTCGCGGCCCGCAGCCCGCTCCTGGTTCACCCGTTCGATCAGCGGCTCCATCAGCGGCCAGGCGGGGCGCCCCGCAGCCTTGAGGTGGTAGAGGTGCAGCCGCGCGCCGCTACGAGCGGTGATGTCGAGCGCCTCCTCAAGGCCGGCGAGCAGGCCCTCGCCCTCGGAACGCATGTGGGTGATGTAGATGCCGCTGTACGCCGCGACCTCTCGGCAGATCGCCACGAGCTCGTCGGTGCTGGCGTAGCTGCCGGGAGGGTAGATCAGGGCGGTGGCGAGGCCGAAGGCGCCGTCTTCCATCGCCTCGCGCGTCAGCTGGCACATCCGGCCGAGTTCCTCAGGATTGCTCTCCCCCTGAGCGTGACCCCGAGCGGCCATCCGCACGGTGGCCCCGCCAAGGAAGGAGCCGAAGTTGACGGCGGCGCCAACCTCCTCCTGCGCCGCAAGCCAGTCCCCGAAGCGGGTCCAACCCCTGGAGCAGGCCGCCCAACGCTCGTCGCCACCGGGCAGGCCATGCACAGGAAAGCCGTGCGGTTCGCCGCTCACGGCGGGCGCGGGGGTCCAGCCTTCACCCATGATTTCGGTGGTGACGCCCTGCGTCACTTTGCCCAGGCTGCGGGGGTCGTGCAGCAGTGTGGCGACTGAGTGACTCATCACATCGATGAAGCCAGGGGCGACCACCTGCCCTGTGGCGTCCATCACCTCAGCACCGGCGGGGGCGGGCGTGCCGGGCGGCACGATCCGGGCAATGCGGCCGCCTTCGAGCAGCACCTCTGCCCGCCGGCCGGGCGCGCCGGTACCGTCGATCACGGTGCCGCCTGTGATCCAGACGGCGTCGCTCACACCTCTTCCAGCGCCGGCAGGGGCTGGGCCGTCACGTCGTCGCGTTGGCGGGGATAGAGTCGCACGACGACTTTCAGGAACTCCACCTGCCCCGCTTCATCTCGCAGGAAGTCGATGGCGTAGCCGTCCATGTCGCCGCCCGTGATGATCGCGCGGTCCGGAGCGATGAAGCGCAGGGCGGCGTCCTTGGTGCCGCCGGCCGCCGTGTCGGGAATCAGGAGGGTCAGCACACCGCCGCGCACTTCCGCTTCCATCTTGAGAGGTTGCCCGACGACCAGGTACGTACCGGCGAGCTCCTGAAGTTCGGCCTCGCTGGGCTGATGATCCGCAATGTCAGGCGCGGTCAGGCCGAGCACCTCGCGTTTGACCCACTCGCTGAGCCGGCGGTTGTAGGCGTGGCCGTTGCTGGCATTCGTCATGGCGATGAAGGCCACCTTGCGGTCCGGGGACAGCCAGAAATCCGACTGGTGGCCCATGGTGGTCCCGCCGTGACTGAGGATCACTGCGGCGTCGTACTGGTCAATGAACCAGCTCTGCCCGATCTGCCCCTGGTCGCCGGGGAAGCCGTTGAGGGCGATACCGATAGGCCGCACCGGCGCCCACAGCCGGCTGCGGTCGAGTGTGGCGAGGCTCGTGACGCCGGACGCCGCGCCAACCTCGGTGGTAGTCTCGCCGGTGTCCGTGTCCGTCTGGACTGTGGGTACCGTGCCGGACATGATGTAGTGGGCGTAGCGGGCCATGTCGTTCGCGGTCGAGGAGCAGGTGCTGCCCGCCGGTCCGGCCGAACGGACCATCTGCCAGGGCCGCTGCACGACGAACTCCTCCTCGATCTTGTTGTGCCCCGCAGCGAAGCGGTGGGTCATGATCTCGTTCGGAAAAAACAGGGTCTTGGTCATGCCGAGCGGCTTGAGGACAAGCTCGGTTACGGCCGCTTCCCACGTCAAACCAGTCACGACCTCAATGACGCGCCCAGCCACGTAGAATCCGGCGTTGTTGTAACTCCAGTGGCCGCGTAGCGGGACCACCTGCGGCGCCTCAGCGAGCAGGTCGAGCACCTTGGCAAGGGCGTCGTCACCGTCGCCGGTGTCCTCGAACAGATCTCCCTGGAAGCCGCCCTGGTGGGTGAGGGTGTCGAGGATGGTCAGCTCGGCCGCCACCGATTCGTCACTCAACCGGAAGTCCGGCAGATAGGTGCGGACCAGATCGTCCCGGCTGAGTTTACCCTGCGCTTCGAGCACCGAGATGGTCAGCGAAGTCAGGGTCTTGGTGTTGCTGCCAATCTGGAAGATGGTATCGGCGGTGATCGGCAGTGGGTTTTCCAGACTCGTGACGCCCAGGTTCACGATGTGGTCGCCGTCCGGCGTCAGCAGTCCGAGCGTGACGCCAGGAATTCTAAATTCCTCGAGCAGGCGCCGGGCTTCGTGTTCGAAGCGCTCAGCCAGGTCGGTGTGGGTCGCTGGGGTCGTCAGTGCAGTCATGGGAACTCCTTGAACTCGGGGGAGGAGGTGGGCGGCGGGGGCGGCGCTTACTTCGACAGGGTGCGCAGGAGGTTGGTGCGGTGGAAGTTCTGGTATCCCTTGAGGGTGGAGCCGGTGGCGGCCCAAGTCAGCGGCTGAGGCAGGGGGAAGCCGTACATCTGCTGGTTGACGTAAGTCAGCAGGGTGCGGTAGAGCGGCTTGCGCGCGCTCTGGCCGACTGCGTTGTTCGCCTGGTCGAGTAGCGCTTCGAGTTTCGGGTCCCGGATGCCTGTGGCGGGTGCCAGGATGCCCTGGGCGCTGTACAGGCCGCGCAGCACGGTGTCGGGATCCGCGCCGCCCCAGGTGAGGGCCGCGACAGGCAGCTTCCCGCCGAGCAGGGCAGCATTCGCCGCGCTCAGTTCCACAGTGTTCACCTGCACATGGAATTTGGGGTTGAGCCGCTCGATGTTCTGCTTGAAGATGCCGGACACCACTTCGGACAGGCCGCTGCCGGCGAAGAAGTCAATGGGGATGGTGAAACCGGTGCTCCAGAGCTTGCCGCCCCAGGCCTGGCGGAGTTCGGCTTCCGCAGTCTTGAGGCTGTACGCAGGGGGCCGCAGGGTCTTGTCGTCGGCCCAGTTGTTGGGTGGCAGGGTGGTGTTTTTCGTCACCCCGAAGCCCCGCAGGGCGTCGCGGGTGAAGATCTGCGCGTCGAACAGCGCTGCGAAGCCCCGGCGGACGTGAACGTCGCTGAACAGGTTCACCGGCATGTTGTCCTCGGCGAGCTGCCCAGCCGGCAGCAGCGCGGAGTTCTTGACGTTCTGGTTGAACAGCACCACTGTGGATAGATCGCGGCTGGGCAGGGACTCGTAGATGGTGACGCCGGCCACGCCCTTGAGTTTGGCGAGCGTGTCGCGGTCCGGCACGATGACGATGTCGGCGTCGCCTTTCTGAAGGGCGAGCACCCGCGCAGTGTCGCTATCGACTTTTTGGAGGATCACGTTCTTGAGAGCCGGAGCGCCGCCCCAGTAGCCGGGGAACGCCTTGAGGATGAATCGGCTCGGGTCGCGTGCCACGAACTGGTATGCGCCGGTCCCCACGGGCTTCTGGGCGGGCACGGAGTTCGCGACGTCCTTGCCGAGAAACGCCGCGAAGTCACTGGCAGTGCCGCTCCAGTCGCCCCCGGCGACCAGCGTCTTGCGGGGCACGATGTAGGCCTGGGACAGGGCGTCGAGCAGGCTCGGGACGTTGCGGTCCAGGGTCAGGACCACCTGCCCGGCCGCGTTGCACCGCACGGCGCTGGCGAGTTTGGCGAAGGTGAAGGTCTTCTTGACGTCGGCAGTGAAGCCGGAAATGCCGAGGATAGTACTGCGCACCTGGGCGGCCAGGGACGTTTCACTGCCGACGACGAAGGTGCGGCGCAGCGAGTACTCGACGTCGGCGCAGGTCATGGCGGTGCCGTCGTGAAACTTCACGTTCTTGCGCAGGGTGAAGGTGCTGACCTTGCCGTCCTTGCTCTGGGTCATGCCGGTCGCGAGGAGCGGCGTGTACGTACCGAAGTTGTTCAGGTACAGCCCCTCGTACATCTGCTGAACGGGCAGCACATCGTACGTGGCGACCGCTTGGGCGGGTTCAACGCTCGCCACGGCCGCCGCGACCTGGTAGACCAGGGTGTCGCGTGGCGTGGCGACAGCTAGCGAGCCCATCAGGGCTACGGACAGTGGCAGAAGGGAACGCATCATAGGCAGACCTCCAGACAGAAGGGGGCGGGTGGACAGAGAACGCGCAAATCGCATCAATGGCGCGGCGGGAAGGGAGCTAGCGGTTGCGGGGATCAAACGCTTCGCTGAGCGCGTCCCCCAGGAGATTCCAGGCAACGCTGTACAAGACGATGCACAAGCCGGGAAAGAGCGTGACGTACCAGTAGGCGAACGGCTCACCGGGCGGACCCTGAATCCATTTCTGGGCCATGGCGATCAACTGGCCCCAATCGGCGAAGCCGAGCGGTGTACCCAGCCCCAGGAAGGACAGCGCGCCCGCCACGATGGGCAACGCGCCCATTTCCAGCACGGCGAGGCTCAGCAGCGGGCCAGTCGCGCCAGGCAGCACGTGGCGCAGCGCGACGCGGCCGGGGCTGGCGCCGAGGCTCTGGGCGGCCGCCACGAACTCCAGTTCACGGAGTCTCAGGACCTCCGAACGAACCACCCGGGCGAGCGCGGCCCAGGACACCAAGCTCAGAGCGATGATGATGTTCTGTAGGCCCGGGCCGAGCGCGGCGACGAGCACCAACATCAGCACCAGGGCGGGAAAAGCAAAGATCACGTCGGTGAAACGCATCAGGAGGGTATCAGCGAGCCCGCCGAAAAACCCGGCGATCAGACCCACGAGGCTGCCGATGGTGAGCGTGATAGCCAGGACTGTGAGTCCCAGGAAGAACGCGGTGCGGGTCCCCCACACCAGGCCGTAGCGGATGTCGTAGCCGCCCACCCGTCCGAGCGGGGCGTCCGGGGCGGGCGGCGTGGGCTGGGCCGCAAAGCCCTGACGGGGCATCTGCAGGCAGGCGTCAGGGGTGAGCAACAGTTCGCGCAGGTACGCCGCCGGGGCGGGCACGGTCTGCTCGGCGCTCATGCCCAATGCCCGGCGGCAGTTGCCCTGCGGCGGGGCGAGGACCGGGGCGAGCAGCGTGACCAGCACGAACAAGCTGATCAGCAGGGCACCGCACTGGGCGGGCACGCTGCGCCGTAGACGGCGCAGTCGCCCGCTGGCGCCGAGTCTGCTCGCCGCGTGCGGGCCCTGGGTGGATCCGGAATTGCCGGCCGTGACGAGGCTCATGCGTACCGCACGCGGGGATCGACCAGGGTGTAGGCCAGGTCAGCCAGCAGATTGACGGTCACCACGATGGTCGCGGTCAGCAGCGCGAAGCCCAGCACGCCAGGCATATCGCCCAGCGCCGCGGCCTGCGCAGCCCAGCTGCCGACCCCGGGATAGCCGTAGAGGGTCTCGGCAATCACGGCGCCCTGGAGCAGTCCGGACACGCTGAGGGCCGAGAGGGTCACTACAGTCAGCAGCGCGTTGCGCCGGGCGTGCTTGCGGACGATGACCCGTTCGCTGACGCCTTTGGCGCGCGCGGTGCGGATGTAGTCGCTGCCCAGTGCCTCGATCATGCTGGCGCGGGTGCCCTTGATCAGGCCGGCACCACTGGCGACCAATAACGTGAACACCGGCAGGATCAGGTGCACCAGGGCGTCCCAGAAGACGTCAAGCCGCCCGCTGAGCAGGGCGTCGACCGTGACCAGGCCGGTCACGTGCCGGACCTCCCCGGTCAGCAGCCGCACGGCAGCGTCGTTGCTGAGGTTGCCGGTGCCGGGCAACAGGTTCAGGACGCCGTAGAAGAGCACCAGAAGCCACACGCCCAGCACGAAGCTCGGCACGCTGTAGCCCACCACTGAGATCACCCGGATGACCGTGTCGACTCTCCGGTTGCGGTGTACTGCCGCGTGACCGCCCAGCCACACGCCCAGCGTGATGAGCGGCAGGAGGGTGTAGAGCGCCAGTTCCAGGGTGGCGGGAAAGCGCGTGAGCAGGGTGGCGAGCACTGGCTGGCCGCTGGTGCGCGAGAAGCCGAGGTTGCCAGTTACCGCTTGGCGGAGCCACAGCCAGTACTGCTCGAAGACGTTGCCGTCCAGGTGGTTGGCTTTGATGATTTCGGGAATCTGCGAGAGCTGCTGCAAGTTGCTGGCGTACGCGGCGGCGCGCTGCTCGGGAGGGACCAGCTGCATCACCAGGACAATCAGCAGGGTCACAGCCAGCAGGATCAGCGGCAGCGCCAACAGCCGGCGGGCCACGAATGTCAGCACGCCGCCGCCTGCTGAAAGAGGTACTGCCCCAGGCTGAGATCTACGTCCACGAGGGTGTGGCCGGCGTGGAACAACTGGCTGAAGAGCGGCGCGCTGCGCCGGCGCCACTCGAGGGCCAGTGCCGGGTCGTCGCGCAGGAGGCGGTAATAATCGCGCGGCACGTGGACGGCCAGCGCGCCAGGCAGGCTCGTCGGCAGATCCTCCTGGAGGGGATCTATGGCGGGCCCGGCGGTCCATGGAGCGTGGACCTGCGCGCGGTCGAGGGACCACACCACCTCAAAGCGGTCAGAGGGCACGCCGGCGTTGATGCCGCCCATCTCGCCGTAGTAATTGGGGTGGTAGGCGACTGCCACGGCGCCGAGCCGGTGGATGTTCAAGTGGGCGTTGGCGAGCAGCAGCGGATCGAAGGTCCAGGTCACGCGGGTGACGTTCCGTTCGAGGCACCACGTCTGCTGAAAGCGTTTGAGCCGCTCGCCGAGCCCCTGGCGCTGGACGTCCGGGTGCACGCCCAGCCGGTGGGAGTGCTGGGTGTCCGCCCGGGCGGTCGGCAGACCCACGAGGTAGGCCCAGACCTGGCCTTGCGCGTCCAGCGCGCCGGCGACCAGGCCACCGGCGCGCTGCAGGACATGCAGCAGCACGGGGTCTTCCGGTCCGTCGCTGTCGCCCCAGACGGTTCGCGCCAGAGGTGGCGTCAGGGACAGTTCCGTCAGGCCGCGCAGTTCCCGGACGGTCAGCGCACCGGTCATACCGGCGTGACCGGCACGGTCACTGGGCCGAGTTGCTCGGTGTGCCGGGTGACGCTCTCCAGGAACGGCAGGTCCAGGGTCACGCCGATGCCCGGACCCGCAGGCACCGGCATCAGGCCACCGCGGGTTTCGAGCGGTTCGTGAATCAGGTCGCGCGCCCAATAGCGTGACGACGAACTGGTGTCACCCGGTTTGGTGAAGTTGGCCAACGACGCGAGGTGAATGTTGTGGGCGCGGCCGATGCCGCTTTCGAGCATGCCGCCACACCACACCGGAGCGCTGAAGGCGGCGGCCACGTCGTGAATCCGCCGGGCTTCGAGGTGCCCGCCGACGCGGCCGACTTTGATGTTGACGAGTCGGCAGGCCGCGGTTTCGAGAGCCTTACGGGCGTCTTGGGCGGTGGTGATGCACTCGTCGAGGCACAGCGGTGTGCGCAGGAGCGCCTGGAGTTTGGCGTGGTCGCGCAGATCATCCCACGCCAGGGGCTGCTCGATGTAGTCGAGGCCGAGGTCGTCGAGCGCGCGCAGGACGTTGAGGTCCGCCAGGGAGTAGGCGGCGTTGGCGTCCACGGTGACTGGCAACGTTCCGAGGGCGGCCTTGACGGCCCGGACCACTTCGACATCCCAGCCGGCCTGAATCTTGAGTTTGATGCGGCGGTAGCCCTGTTCGGCGTGCCGCACGGCGCTCTCCACGGTGGCGTCGACTGAGGCGTGAATGCCGAGCGAGACGCCTACAGGTACCTCGCTGCGCACGCCGCCGAGGACAGTAGAGAGTGGCAGGTTCCGCGCCTGAGCCCACAGGTCCCAGTAGGCCATCTCCACGGTAGCCAGGGTCATGCGGTTACCACGGACGGCGCTTAGGTGGCGTGTGAGCTGCTCGGGGTTCTCCCAGCGCCGCCCTAAGATCCCCGGCAGGATGGTTTCGCGCAGGAGGGCTAATGCACCGCTGATGGTCTCTTCGCGGTACTGCGGTTGAGCGTCCATGACGCCTTCGGCCACGCCGTGTAGGCCTTCGCCGGAGAGGCGCAGCAGGATGAAGGTCTTGTCGCGGATTTCGCCGAAGGAGGTTCGGAAGGGACGCAGCAGGGGTAGGGAAACGACGCGCAATTCGGCACGTTCAAGCAACATGAGCAGCGTCCGGGAGCCGGTGGGCAGAGGATGGGGAAACGGAACTGGGGGGAGCAGATCGCGGCATAGGGCAGCTCCTTCAGGTGTCAGGCGAGCGACACTGAGCGGCGGCAAAGGCAGAACAGTCTGTATTTGGATTTTCAGAAGAGTACGTGATCGCAGAAATGTTTTCAAGGTGTGGCATGCCGCTACCCGGAGACAACTCCATGCCTCTGGACTCTCAATCGAGCTGTCTAACAAGCCTCTCAAAAATCCAGTCCGTGGATCTGAGACGCCTCGGGTGTTGCAGACGCTGTGTAACAACTGCTGCCTGCTCAGTCCGGGCGCTGCGACTCGGTCCAGTGGGTCGAACGGATCAGGAGCGTCGCTTCCCTCATCCGGTTAGCCGTTCCATTTCATCTGGGTCCCGAACGCGGTCGTGAGCCACCACTGCCTCATAGAGGTAGGCCAGCATTCCCAACTGCCGGGCATCGAGCACCGCAGGATCGGGATGAGCGCATGCAGTCGTGGGCTCCAGGCGGTCGCTCGGGCAGTACACGCCCTGCCGGGGGAAGATCTGGCGCCTCGCTTCCTGAAAGCCCCAGGTCCAGTCGAGCGGGAGTGGGCACTGGCGCTCGGGCCACACCGTCCAGAGGGGACGGGCGTGGAGGTGCTGGGGGAGTTCCTGGACCAGGGCGCGCAGGTCCTCCTCGTGGACGAAGACGTCCAGCCAGACCAGAGGAGAGCCCGCCCGACCCACCACATGGACTGCTGCGGGGCCGAAGGGGGAGTGGGCGAAGTGGACGGGCAGCCCGCGCAGGTCGGCGGCCACCTGAGAGAGTGCACTGTTCATGGGAGGGGTCTGTACCCCAACGGGGTGAGGGAAGAACCGTGACGGATAGGGCCGGCATTCCCCTCCTCCCTCTCTGGGCTCCGAAGTGATCTTGCTTCCGGATTCAGGGGACCACTTGGGCTGGTGGGGCGAGGAAGTTGCGGAGTTTCGGCGCGGCCTCGAACGTCACTGCCGCGTTGGGCAGACCGGGGCGAGGCATGTACGGATGGAGCCTGAAGGTGCCGAGCGGGCTCAGGGTGACGTTGCGACCCGCAATGAGCTCCTGAGCAACGGCCGCACAGACCACTTCGACGACAGCCTGTGCAGTGTCGTGGGGGTGGCCGAGGTCCTGCAGCCGGCGAATCAACTCCGCNAATGAGCTCCTGAGCAACGGCCGCACAGACCACTTCGACGACAGCCTGTGCAGTGTCGTGGGGGTGGCCGAGGTCCTGCAGCCGGCGAATCAACTCCGCTGGGCCGATCTCCGGTAGGTCGTGGTCCAGCATTAAAGTGCGTCTGAAAAACGTGCTGGTACAGGTTTTCCCTGCATCAACAAAGGTGGACGATTGGGCTGAGGTGATGCGCCTATGTCCCGATCTGCCTATCCAAACGATCTGACGAACGCCGAATGGCACGTTCTTTTCCCGCTCCTCCCTCCAGAAGCCTCCGTGGGACGTCCTCGGAAATGATCGTTTCGGGAGATCCTGGACGGTATTTTCTACGTCCTGCGGGGCGGCATCGCTTGGCGAGCGATGCCTCATGATTTGCCTCCGTGGCAAACGATCTATCACTACCACCGTCTTTGGCGACTCCAGGGTGTCTGGGAGGCACTCCACACGATCCTTCGAGAATTGGTCCGTCAACGTGAGGGTCGCGCAGCGACCCCCAGCGCAGCGATCATCGATAGCCAATCYGTCAAGACTACGGAAGCTGGCGGGCCTCGCGGCTATGACGGGGGCAAGAAAGTGAGTGGTCGGAAACGTCACCTGCTCGTCGACACCTTAGGGCTGGTCATGGCGATCAAGGTCCACGAGGCGGACATCCAGGACCGCACGGGTGCAATTCTCCTSCTGCGGGATCTCCCCAATGTCTTTCCTCGGATGGGGTACCTGTGGGCGGATGCGGGGTACACCGGGAAACTCGCTGGAGAGATCAASACGCATCTGGGCTGGACCATGGAGATCGTCAAACATACCTGGGCACCAAAAGATGCACCTCCACGTGTTGTGGAGGTGCCGAAAGGATTTGTCGTCCTGAAGCGCCGTTGGGTGGTGGAGCGGACGTTCGCCTGGYTGGGGAAATCCAGACGYATGGCGAGGGACGACGAAGCCCTGGTTGAAACCGCTGAAAACCTCGTGTACGAAGTCATGATCCGTTTGATGGTACGTCGGCTGGCGAAGTCCCCGCCCTGACCTTTTTCAGACGCACTTTATTGATAACGGCATTAGCTCGTGATTTAACTGTTGGCAGCCGTTGTATGCGGCGTTCTGTACCATCGAGCATGAACGCCGTAGCTCCGCTTGGYCGCCTACAGGCCTTCCGAAACGACRTCTATCACTGCTTCGACCATCGTTCGGATGCGCTGTTCAACCTGTTCGACGCCATTACCGTGGCAGGACTGGTGCCTAGCTTCGCGCACCTCAGCTTGCAGGGGCCCTTCGAGCGCGGTCATGGCAGCCTATACGCGGCATTGACCAGGGGCACGCTCGGTACCGAGCGTGCCCCTGAACTGGTCGGCACCACCCTGAACCATGACCAGCCACTCGTCTTCGCCATCGATACCTNGGCATTGACCAGGGGCACGCTCGGTACCGAGCGTGCCCCTGAACTGGTCGGCACCACCCTGAACCATGACCAGCCACTCGTCTTCGCCATCGATACCTCGACCTGGGTCCGAAACGATGCCGAGACCAGTCCGCAGCGTGGGTACTTCTATCACCCAAGTCGTCACAGCGCTGGAAAGCCTGTGGTCGCGGGCTGGTCTTACTCCTGGGTCGCCCAGCTTGGACCTGTCAGCAGCAGCTGGACCGCACCCCTCGATGTGCGTC